>JAJZGN010000091.1 GCA_021798435.1 bacterium
GTCGGAGAAGTCCTGACGATAGAGGCGGGCCCGGGCCCGCGAGCCCGGCACCACCCGCCCGGACACCGGGGGCAGGTCCCCGACCAGGGTGTGCAGCAGGGTGGTCTTCCCGCTGCCGTTGGGGCCTAGGACGGCGACCCGGTCACCCCTGGCGAGGGTGAGGTCGGGGACTGAGAAGAGCGCTCGGCCCTCCCGTCCGCAGACCAGACCCTCGGTGCGGAGGACAACCTGAGCGCTGGGCGCGGCGTGCAGGTTGAGGTGCATCCGGCGCAGTTCCGTGGGCTCAGGGATCCGCTCCAGGCGGTCCAGGATGGTCTGGCGCCCCCGTGCCTGCCGGGCACGCTGGCCGGCCCGGTAGCGGCGGATGAACTCCTCCTGGTGACTGATATGGGCCTGCTGGGCCTCATAGGAGCGGCGCCAGCGCAGTCGCCGCTCATCCCGCTGGCGCAAGTAACTGGAATAACTGCCCTCATACACCTCGACCCGACCCGCCTCCAGCTCCACCACCCGGTCGCAGACCCGTTCCAGCAGCCTGCGGTCGTGGGCCACGAGGCAGAGAGTGCGGGCCGACTGGAGCAGATGGCTCTCCAGCCACTCGATGGCCGCCAGGTCCAGGTGGTTGGTGGGCTCGTCGAGAAGGACCAGATCGGCGTCCTGGAGGAGCAGTTTGGAGAGCTCGAGCCGCCTGATCTGGCCCACGCTCAGCTCACTCGGCGCCCGCTGCTGCTCTTCCTCCTCCAGCCCCAGCCCGTGCAGGACGGCCCGGGCCCGCGACTCCAACTCATACCCCCCCAGGCCCTCGTATGCGGCCTGGCACTCACCGTAGCGCTCCAGCGCCTGCTCAGCGCCCGGTCCCGAGTGGGCCAGCCGACGCTCGAGATGGATCATCTCGTCTCGCAGGGTGGAGATGTCGGTGCGGCTGGCCATGGCCTCACCGAGCACCGTTTCGGCCACCGGAACAGGCGCCTCCTGGGGAAGGTAGGCCACGATCAGGCGGCCCCGACGGTCCACCTGGCCCTGGCTGGGCGGCTCGAGACCAGCCAGCAGGCCGAGGAGGCTGGACTTTCCGGAGCCGTTGGCGCCCACGATCCCGATCCGGTTGCCGGGCTCGATGGAGAGGTCCAGCCCGGAGAAGACCATCCGCTCGCCGTACTCCACCGCGACCCCCTGGCAGCTTATGAGCGGCATCGTGCCTCCAGCCCGGGCCCGGCGCCGCGGGGCGACCCCGCCCGCCCCTGCCATACTCGCGAGGTGGCCCAGCTGAGCCTGAGATCACCCTTCGAGCCGACTGGTGACCAGCCGGCGGCCATCGCCTCGCTGGTCCAGGGACTGGAGCGGGGCGATCGTGACCAGGTGCTCCTGGGGGTGACGGGAAGCGGCAAGACTTTCACTATCTCCAATGTGCTGGCCCAGGTGGGGCGGCCGGCGTTGGTCCTGAGCCCCAACAAGACGCTGGCGGCCCAACTTTGGGCCGAGTTCAAGGCGTTCTTTCCGGAGAACGCGGTCGAGTACTTCGTCTCCTACTATGACTACTACCAGCCCGAAGCGTACCTGCCGCGGACCGACACCTACATCGAGAAGGACTCCTCCCGCAATGAGGAGATCGACCGCCTGCGCAACGCCACCACCCGCTCGCTGTTGACCCGGCGGGACGTCATTGTGGTGGCCTCGATCTCCTGCATTTATGGGGTGGGCTCCCCAGAAGACTACCTGGGAGAGTCGGTGCAGGTCCGCCGCCACGAGAGCTGGCGACGCGACATCCTGCTGAGAAAGTTCGCCGACCTGCAGTACCAGCGCAATGACATCGACTTCGGGCGCTCGCGCTTCAGGGTCCGCGGAGACGTCGTCGACGTGCAGCCCGCCTACGAGGCGGTGGCCACTCGGATCGAGTTCTTCGGGGATGAGGTGGAACGGATAGTCGAGTTCGACCCCCTTACCGGCGAGATCCTGGCCGAGCGGGAGGAGCTCCAGGTGTTTCCCGCCAGCCACTACGTCACTCCCCGGGACCGGCGGGAGCGGGCGCTGGTGGCCATCGAGGAGGAGCTGGATCAGCGGCTCCAAGAGCTTGAGCTGCAGGGCCGGCTGCTCGAGGCCCAGCGCCTGCGGCAGCGAACGCTCTTCGACCTGGAGATGATCCGGGAGACGGGGTCGTGCGCTGGGATCGAGAACTACTCGCGCCACCTGACGGGCAGGGCCGAGGGGGAGCGACCCTTCACCCTCATGGACTTCCTGCCCGAGGAGACCGTGGTCATCGTGGACGAGTCCCACGTGGCGGTGCCCCAGATCGGTGCCATGTTCGGGGGCGACCGATCGCGGAAGCTTCCCCTGGTTGAATACGGGTTCCGCCTGCCCTCGGCCCTGGACAACCGGCCCCTCACCTTCGCCGAGTGGGAGGGGTCCGTGAGCCAGCTGATCTACGTCTCCGCCACCCCCGGACCGTACGAGCAGGAGCGGGCGACTCAGGTGGTGGAGCAGTTGATCCGGCCCACCGGCCTGCTGGACCCGGAGATCGAGGTCCGGCCCACCGAGGGGCAGATCGACGACCTCCTGGCCGAGATCCGCCGCACCGCGGCCGCCGGGGAGCGCACCCTGGTGACCACCCTCACCAAGCGGATGGCCGAGGACCTCGCCGACTATCTCCGGGAGGCGGGGGTGAAGGTGCAATACCTGCACTCCGACGTCGACACCCTGCAGCGGGTGGAGGTGATTCGTGACCTCCGCCTGGGCGTCTACGACGTCCTGGTGGGCATCAACCTGCTGCGAGAGGGGCTGGACCTGCCCGAGGTCAGCCTGATAGCGATTCTCGACGCCGACAAGGAGGGGTACCTGCGCAGCGCCCGGGCCCTGATCCAGACGGCCGGGCGGGCGGCCCGCAACGTCCACGGCCGGGTGGTCATGTATGCGGATCGGGTGTCGGACGCCATGGCCCAGACCGTCGGCGAGACCGAGAGGCGGCGGCGGGCGCAGGCGGACTACAACGCGGAGCGCGGGATCACCCCCACCACGATTGTCAAGGCGGTGCGCGAGCAGGAGATGGCCAAGCTCGGCCAGGGGGAGGCCGCGGTGGAGTTCCAGGAGCGGCAGGGACTGCCCCCCGACGAGCTCCTCCGCCTGGTCCTGGACCTGGAGCGGGCGATGCAGAGGGCGGCAGGCAACCTGGAGTTCGAGCGGGCGGCCCAGCTTCGGGACCGGGTGGTCGAGCTGCGGGGGCAGCTGGCCGAGTCGGGAGCCTCGCGGCCGGGGGCACGCTCCCGGGAGCGACGCCCGGTCCGCCGCCGCCGGGGTCCGTGACCCGGGGCGCGCCACGGCCGGGAGAGGCCTATCCCCTGGGAGCGACCTGGGACGGGGGCGGAACCAATTTCTCCCTGTTCGCCGAGGCAGCGGACCGGGTGGAGCTCTGTCTGCTGGACGCCGGCGGGGGAGAGGAGAGGGTGGAGCTCCGCGAACGCGACGGCTTCTGCTGGCACGCCTGGCTTCCCGAGGTAGTCCCGGGGCAGCGCTACGGGTATCGGGTCCACGGACCCTACCTTCCTGAGGGCGGGTTGCGCTGCAACCCGGCCAAGCTCCTCCTCGACCCCTACGCCAAGGCGGTGGCCGGAGACGTCCGCTGGGGGCCTGCGGTGTACGGGTACGAGCTCGGGTCGGGGGATGGCAGCCGGAGCGCCCTGGACTCCCGCGACTCGATGCCGGTCTCGGTGGTGGTGGACCCTGCCTTCGACTGGGGGGAGGACCGTCAGCTGCGCATCCCCTGGCACGAGACGGTGGTCTACGAGGCCCATGTGCGCGGACTGACCCGGCTGCATCCCGAGGTCCCACCGGAGCTGCGGGGCGCGTACGCGGGAGTCGCCAGCCCGCCCATCCTGGAGCACCTCAAGCGGCTGGGTGTGACCGCGGTGGAGCTGATGCCGGTGCATCAGTTCATCCACGACCACGGCCTGGTCCAGCGGGGGCTGCGCAACTACTGGGGCTACAACTCGATCTGCTATCTGGCGCCGCACGGGCACTACGCGTCCTCGGGTCAGCTGGGGGGGCAGGTGCGGGAGTTCAAGGAGATGGTCCGGCAGCTGCACCGGGCGGGGATCGAGGTGATCCTGGATGTGGTTTACAACCACACCGCCGAGGGCAACCACCTCGGGCCCACCCTCTCCTTCCGTGGGATCGACAACGCCGGCTACTACCGCCTGGTCCCCGATGACCCTCGCCTGTACCTGGACTACACCGGGACCGGGAACACCCTCAACATGCGCCACCCCCACGTCCTCCAGCTGATCATGGACAGCCTGCGCTACTGGATCCAGGAGATGCACGTCGACGGCTTCCGGTTCGATCTGGCGGCGACCCTGGCCCGGGAGCTCCACGACGTGGACCGGCTGTCGGCTTTCTTCGACATCATCCAGCAGGACCCGGTGATCAACCGGGTCAAGCTGATCGCCGAGCCCTGGGACGTGGGCGAGGGCGGGTACCAGGTGGGCAACTTCCCCCCGCTGTGGTCGGAGTGGAACGGCAAGTACCGCGACACCGTCCGGGACTACTGGCGGGGGGCGGAGAGCGGCGTGGCTGAGTTCGCCAACCGCCTCACCGGCAGCTCCGACCTCTATGCCTCAACCGGCCGGCGACCCTTCGCCAGCGTCAACTTCGTGACCTGCCACGACGGCTTCACCCTCCGCGACCTCGTGACCTACGAGCAGAAGCACAATGAGGCCAACGGCGAGGAGAGCCGCGACGGCACCGACGACAACCGCTCCTGGAACTGCGGGGTGGAGGGGCCCAGCTCGGAACCGGAGGTGGAGCGGAGGCGCGGTCGCCAGCAGCGCAACTTCCTGGCCACCCTGCTGGTGTCCCAGGGGGTGCCGATGCTCCTGGCGGGAGACGAGTTCGGCCGCAGTCAGGGGGGCAACAACAACGCCTTCTGCCAGGACAACGAGACCTCCTGGGTGGATTGGCAGCTGGCCGGCGCCAACGCCGAGCTGCTCAACTTCACTCGCCGGCTGGTGGAGCTGCGCCGCCGGCACCCGGTGCTGCGCCGGCGGCGCTGGTTCGAGGGGGTGCCCCTGCACGGGGCCGGGGTGGCGGACATCGGCTGGTTCACCCCCAGCGGGGAGGAGATGGGGGATGAGGAGTGGGGGCAAGGCTTCGTGAAGTCGGTGGCGGTGTTCCTCAACGGGGAGACTGCGGGCCACGACCCCGGCTCCAGCCTCGGCCTGCTTTTCAACGCCCACAGTCAGCCGGTCGCTTTCCGGCTCCCCAGCCTGGCGTGGGGAGATGGCTGGGAGCTGGAGGTGAGCACCGCAGAGCCGACCCCGCTCCTGGAGCCACCCCGGTACCACGCTGGGGAGGAGGTTCTGGTCCCGGAGCGGGCCCTGCTGGTGCTCGCCCGGCATGGCTGAGGCTCCCCGGCTGGCTCTGGTGGTGCACTTCCACCAGCCGGTGGACAACCTCGAGCGGGTGGTGGCGCGGGCGGCGCGTCGGTGCTACCTGCCGTTCCTGGAAGCTATCGCCGGCTATCCGGAGGTGCCCTTCACCCTGCATTACTCGGGCTGTCTCCTGGCCTGGCTGGAGCGGCTGGCCCCAGTCGTTTTGGAACGGCTCCGGGAGCGCGTGAGTGCCGGCCAGGTGGAGCTGCTCGGCGGGGGCTTGGAGGAGCCGATTCTGGCGTCCCTGCCCGGGCTGGACCGGGCGGCCCAGATCGGGCGGATGGCCTCCCTTCTGGAGTCGTGGTTCGGCGAGCGGCCCCAGGGGCTCTGGCTGGCGGAGCGGGTCTGGGAGCCCGACCTGGCCTCGACCCTGAGCCGCGCCGGCATCCAGTACACGATCTTGGACGACTCCGCCCTGAAGGCGGCGGGGGTTGAGGAGGATCAGCTGGGCGGGGTGTTCGTCACCGAGCACCAGGGGCTCACCGTTAGGGTCCTGGCTGCCAGCCGCGGCCTGCGATACCGCATCCCTTACTCCCCGCCAAAGTCGGTGGTGGGCGAGATGGTGGCCTCGTCGCCGGGGCGGCTTTCCCTCTACGCGGACGACGGCGAGAAGTTCGGTGAGTGGCCGGGCACCTCCCGCCAGGTATACCGGCGGCGCTGGCTGGAGCGCTTCCTGGAGCGGCTCCGGGAGGAGGCCCACGGTGGGCGTCTGCGGCTGGTCCAGGCCGGGGAGGCGGCCCGACAGGGCGCCCCAACCCCGGTGCAGCTGCCCTCCAGCTCCTACGACGAGATGATGACCTGGGCCCTGCCCACCCCGGCCCGCCACCGGCTGGAGGTGGCTTCGGCGCAGCTGGCGGCCAGCGATCCTCTCCAGGTGGCCCCGCACCTGCGGGGAGTGCCCTGGCGGGGCTTCCAGGCGAAGTACCCGGAGGTGGCCCGGCTCCAGCAGCAGATGGTGAGGGTGAGCGGAGTGGTGTCCTCCCATGGCAACCCCGAGGCGGCGGTCGCTGAGCTGCACCGGGGCCAGTGCAACTGCGGGTACTGGCACGGCACCTTCGGCGGCGCCTACCTCACCTTTCTCCGGCTCGGGCTCTGGCATCACCTGATCCGGGCGGAGCGGATCGCCAGCCGGCCGCGGCAGTGGGGGGTGGAGGTCGCAGACCTCGACGGGGACGGCCTGCCCGAGCTGCGGATCTTCGGTCCCTGGGGCTATGCCACCGTCGACCCCCAGCTGGGCGCCCAGGTGGTGGAGTTGGTCAGCTGGGAGGCCGAGGCCAACCTGGTGGCGGTGATGGGGCGCCATCTCGAGGCCTACCACCTGGAAGGCAGGGCGGCTTCGGCCCCGACTCCGGCGCTGGAGCTGGCCCCGCTGGAGGCTCCTTCGGGTGTGACTGCGAGTCAGCCCTTCGACTCCGGAGAGGTGGGCGCCCTCCGGGATTCCGTAGACGGGGTGGCTTGGGACCTCCCCTATGAGGTGGTGGTCCTTCCGACGGGGGCGAGTTTTAGCGCCGTGAGCGACGGGGTCCGGCTCAGCAAGCGGCTGACGGCGACCCCGTCGGGCCTTCTGGCCAGCTATCGGCTCGAGCGGGGCGGCGTGCCGGCGGCGGGGCTGGCCGTGGAGGTCAGGGCCTGCCCCTTCGCGCCGGGACGGAAGGCGGACTCGCTCGCTGCCCGGAGGTTTCCGGGGGGCGTCAGGGTCATGCAGGCCGGCTCCACCGGCCGGCTGGCGATAAAGGGCCACTTCGACTACCGCTGGGAGCGGATCGTCGCCGTGGGGTCGACCCTCAACGGGGTGGAGCGACTGGTGCAGGGGGCGGCGGTCTCTGTCGCGCCGCTGGGGGCCGCGGGAGCGTTGGAGATCGAGCTCGTCCCCGAGGTGGCGGAAGGGGCTCGGGGCCGAGGCAGGGGGGCGGCCCCGGCGGCACGGTAACCTTGACTGGTGGCTCAGGCGTTCGTTTCGGTGCGGGGCGCGCGGGAGCACAACCTGCGCGACGTCGACATCGACATTCCCCGCGACCGGCTAACCGTGATCACCGGACTGAGCGGGTCCGGGAAGTCGTCGTTGGCTTTCGACACCATCTACGCCGAGGGGCAGCGGCGCTACGTCGAGTCGCTGTCCGCCTATGCCCGCCAGTTCCTGGGGCAGATGGAGAAGCCCGACGTGGACCACATCGAGGGCCTCTCGCCGGCCATCTCGATCGACCAGAAGGGGGCCGGCCGGAACCCCCGCTCCACCGTGGGCACCGTGACCGAGATCTACGACTATCTGCGCCTGCTCTACGCCCGGGTGGGCCACCCCCATTGCCCAAAGTGCGGCCGGGAGATCGCCCGCCAGACCGTGGACCAGATCGCCGATCAGGTGGTCGAACTCCCCGCGGGCACCCGGGTGCTGGTTCTAGCCCCCATGGTGCAAAGTCGCAAGGGGGAGCACCAGGCGGTGGTGGATCAGGCCCGGCGGCTGGGCTATGTACGCATGCGGGTGGACGGACGG
>JAJZGN010000092.1 GCA_021798435.1 bacterium
GATCTCACAATGGCGGAGGGAGAGGGATTCGAACCCCCGGAAGCGTTGCCGCCTCAGCGGTTTTCAAGACCGCCGCAATCGACCACTCTGCCATCCCTCCGGGCGGCGCCCACCCTCATGATCTCACTGGGCGGTGCTGGCCACGCAACGTTGGCTCAGGCGGGGGAGGGCTCGGCCACTCCGAACTCGCGCACCGCCCGGGCTCGGAAGCCGGCCCCGGCGGTGACCACCACCAACACCCCACCCGCGGTAAAGAGGCCGGGCACTCCGATTCCCCGTGCCACGCCCCCAGAGACGGCGTAAGAGATGGGGGTCAGGCTCATGCTGGAGAACATCAGGACGCTCATCACCCGCCCCAGAACGTCGGCGGGGGTCTTCTGCTGCACCAGGGACACGACCGCCACGTTGGTCGCGCTGATGAGGGCTCCCATCACCAGAGTCAGGACCATCGCCAAGAGGAGCGCCGGCACCGCCCCCAGGAGTACGGTCAGCACCCCGAGCGCCGCGGCCATGCCGAGCACGCTGAGCCCCGGCCTCGGCAAGCGGAGCCCGGCTCCCATCGCCGCTCCTCCGACCAGTATCCCCGCCCCCAAGCCCCCCTCGATTAGACCGTAGCCGGCGGGTCCCCAATGGTGGGCGCGCGCCAGCAGCGGGATCCCCACGTTGAGCGGGCCACCCGCCGCCAGGTTGAGGACCGCCGTGAGCGGCATGAGTGCCCGCAGGAGGGGGTTGGCCAGGCTGGTGCGCACCCCTGCCGTCAGGGAGGCCCACCCGCTCCCTGTCGGTGCGGATGAGGAGCGGGGGACCGTCGTGACCCGCACCACCAACAGCGCGACGAAGGCCACCAGGAAGCTGGCGCCGTCGACCAGGAAGGCCGGCCCCGGCCCCGCCAGGCCGACCACCAGTCCACCCAGCGGCGGGCCGATGATCATGGTCCCCTCCACCGCCAGCTGCCACACGCCGTTGGCGGCGGACAGCCGCTCCGGGCTGACCAGGGCCGGCACCAGGGTCATGGTCGCGGGGTAGAAGAGGGCGTCGAAGACGCCGAAGATCGCGGCGATCAGGAAGAGCAACAGGATGGACAGGTGGCCCAGGAGGACCACCACCGCGACCCCGCCGATGAGCCAGGCTCGGCTCAGGTCGCTTCCGAGGATCACCCGGTGAGGGCCGAGCCGATCGACCACGACCCCGCCGGCGAGCATCAGGATCGCCCGTGGCAGCGCCGTGGTCGTCAGCAGCAGCCCGAGGTATACCGCGGAGTGGGTGAGCTGCAGGGAGGTCCAGGCCAGGGCCACGAGGTAGACCCCGTCCCCGATGGCCGACACCCCCTGGCCGCCGGCGAAGATCAGAAACCGTCGTTCTCTGAGGATTTCCGGCAGGCGGTGTGAGGCGGGCAACTCGGCGGCTCCGAAAGGGGGGCTGGAGTGTCGAGAGTAATACTTCGAGAGACTGTTGTCAATACTCCGGAGGGCCGATCTCCTCGAGATCACCGAGGTAGCCCCGGAGCGCCTCGGGCACCCGGATCCCGCCCTCCTTCGTCTGGTAGGTCTCCACCAGGCAGTCGAAGGTGCGAGGCAGGGCGAGGGCGCTCCCGTTGAGGGTGTGCACGAACTCGGGCTTGCCTCCGGGGGACTTGAAGCGAATGTTGGCGCGGCGGGCCTGGAAGTCACCGAAGGCGGAGCACGACGAGACCTCGAGATAGCGGCCCAGCCCGGGAGCGAAGGCGTCGATGTCGTATTTCTTCCACTGGGCGAAGCCCATGTCCCCAGAGCACATCAGCCGCACCCGGTAATGGATGCCCAGCGCTTGGAGAACCGATTCCGCGTCGCGAACCAGGGACTCGAGCTCCTCCAGGGAGTCCTCGGGCCGCACGAACTTGACCAGCTCCACCTTGCTGAACTGGTGCAGCCGGATGTAGCCTCGAGTGTCCTTCCCCGGAGCACCGGCCTCACTCCGCCAGCAGGGCGTCCAGGCCACGTGCCGGATGGGAAGTCGGTCGGCATCCAACACCTCCTCCCGGTAGAGATTGGTCACCGGCACCTCGGCGGTGGGGATCAGGAACCGGTCGCCCTCCGCCACGTGGAACGCCTCCTCTTCGAACTTGGGCAGGTTGGCGGTGCCGACCATGCAGTCCCGGCTCACCATGTAAGGGGGCGAGACCTCCTCGTAGTCGTGATCTCCAGTCGCCAGATCGAGCATCAGCCAGGTGAGGGCTCGCTCCAGCTTGGCCCCCGGCCCCTTGAGCAGGGCAAACCGGCTGCCCGCCACCTTCACGGCTCGTTCAAAGTCGAAGATCCCCAGCCGCTCCCCGAGGTCGTAGTGGGTCAGTGGCTCGAAGTCGAACTCGGGCGGCTCGCCCCAGGTGCGGACCACCTGGTTGTCCTCATCCCCGACCCCGAAAGGGACCGAGGGGTGGGGCAGGTTGGGGATCACCAGGAGAAGCCGCTGCAGCTCCTCCCAGACCTGCCGGCGCTGCGCGTCCAGCTCTCCTATGCGGCGCTTCAGCTCGGCCAGCTCAGAGCGCTCCTCACTGGCGGCCGAGTGGCTCTCCCGGGCTCGCCGACCCAGCTCGGCGGACCGCTGGCCGAGCTCGGCCCGCAGCGTCTCCACCTGGGAGAGGGCCGATCGATGGGCACGATCAAGCCGCAGAACCTCGTCCACTGGGGCCCCCTCGCCCTTGAGGCGGGCGCCCTCCCGGACCAGGTCAGGATTGTCGCGGATGTAGGTGAGGGCCAACATTGGTTCTAGGTTACGCAACCGAGGGGGCTCTTCCCCCGCGGCTACTCCGGCCGCAGGGTGGGGAAGAGAACCGCGTCTCGGATGCTCGGCGCTCCCACCAGGAGCATCACCAGCCGGTCCACCCCGAGCCCGATCCCCCCGGCTGGAGGCATGCCATGCTCCAGCGCCGCCACGAAGTCCTCGTCGAACGGCGGGACCTCCGGATTGCCCAGCTCTCGGCGCCGGGCCTGGTCCTCCAGCCGGCGCCTCTGCTCCACAGGGTCGTTGAGCTCGGAGAAGGCGTTGGCCAGCTCGCGTCCCTGCGCCACCAGCTCGAACCGCTCGCAGAAGCGCGGATCGAGGGAGCGGCGCGCCAGCGGAGACACCTCCACCGGGTAGTCGGTGACGAAGGTCGGGGCCCAGATGGTGGGTTCCACCAACTCCTCGTAGATCGCGAAGAGCAGCTCCCCAGGGGTGTCGGGAAGGGACCCGGTGGCGCCGGCCTCCCGGGCGCTTGCGGCCAGCTCCCCCGGCCGGGCCCAGAGCGAGAGCGGATCCACACCCAGCCGGGCGCCGACCAGTTCGGTCATTGACTGCCGGGGGAAGGGAGGGGCGAGGTCCCGGACGGAGTCCGCGACGGGGCCGGCCTCCGCGGCAGCGGCGGCCGCCCCTGCCACCATAGCCTCGCAGAGGTCCATCATCGAGGCCAGGTTCCCGTAGGCCTGATAGGCCTCGAGGAGGGTGAACTCGGGATTGTGTCGCGGCGAGAGACCCTCGTTCCGGAAGACCCGCCCCACCTCGTACACCCGCTCGAAGCCCGCGACCAGAAGCCGCTTCAGGTACAGCTCCAGGGCTATGCGCAGGTAGAGGTCGGTCCCGAGGGAGTTGTGGTGGGTTTTGAACGGGCGAGCCTCGCCCCCTCCGGGGATGGGTTGGAGGATCGGGGTCTCGACTTCCAGAAACCCCCTCCCGTCGAGGGTCCGGCGCAGGGAACTGACCACCGCCGATCGCTGGCGGAACACCACCTGGTGCTCCGGGGTGGTGAGGAGGTCCAGATAGCGGCGGCGGTAGCGAAGCTCTGTGTCCACCACCCCGGTGTGCTTGCCCGCCGGGGGCCGGAGGGCCTTGGCCAGCAGCGACAGCTCCGACAGCTCCAAGGAAGGCTCACCTCGCCTGGTCCTGGTGAGGACGCCGCGGGCGCCGACGATGTCGCCGAGGTCCATCTCCCCCAGCCGCTGCACCAGCGCCGGGTTGGGCCCATCGGCAGAGGCCAGCAGCTGCAGACGCCCGGTGGCGTCGAAGATATCGGCGAAGGTGATCCCGCCGCTCGGCCGGAGCCCGAGGATCCGGCCCGCCACGGCGACCTCTGCCCCTTTCGCTCCGACGTCGGGCGGCGCCAGCCCCGCCGCCTCCCGGCAGCTGTGGTCCGGGGTGAAGTCGACGCCCCAGGGCCGTACTCCGGATGCACTCAGGAGAACGGCCTTGCGCCTCCGCTCCTCCAGGATCTGGGCCAGGGAGCCACCCGCGGCCGGGGGCTCCCCGGTCACGCCAGCTCTAGGATCCGCACCCGCCGGGCGCCGCCAGGAGTCTCCACCTCCACCTCCTCGCCCGGCTCCCGGCCGATGAGGGCCTTGCCCACCGGTGACTCCAGGGAGATCCTGCCAGAGGCCGCGTCGACCTCCGCGGGCCCGACGATCGTGTAGCTGCTGGTGCCGAACTCATCCTGGACGGTCACTGTGGAACCCAGTCGAACCGAACCGTCCGCCGCCGCCTCAGCGATAAGGCTGGCGTTACGGATCATCTGCTCCAGGGTCAGGATCCGGCCCTCCACGAAGCCCTGCTCGTTCTTGGCATCCTCGTATTCGGCGTTCTCACTCAGGTCGCCGAACTCCTTGGCGTGCTTGATCCGCTGGGCGATCTCAGGGCGGCGCTGGCTGACCAGGTGCTCGAGCTCCTCCTGCAGGCGGCGCAGGCCGTCCGGAGTTAGGGGAACTGGCTTGTCCTGCATCTTTGTACTGGCTCCCTGCCGGCCGCAGCCGGCGTCTGTGGCCCGCCTTTCAGGTCTCGATGAGGCGTGGGGCCGGGATGGGAAGTCTACCGGACCTGTGCCCTAGTGACAAGTCGGGCCTCGCCTCGGGGGTGCGCAAGCAAACAGGGCCGATGGTCGAGACGTTGGGTCGCGCGGCCCAGGCCGAGCCCCGCCCTCGGCTCGGACCGGAGACCCACCGACCGCGGTGCCGTGAGGGCGCGCCCACATCTCCCGTAGCATCGGAGGTCATGGCCGACGACAGCTGGGACCGAGACAACCTTGCCTGGTGGGAGGAACGCGTCGAGCTGCATCTTGGCTCCGATCTGTATGGCCTGCCCTCGTTCCGGGCCGGGCGCAGCTCGCTCTTCCCGTACGAGCTGGAGGAGCTCGGAGATGTGCAGGGCAAGGACCTCCTCCACCTGCAGTGCCATGTCGGGCTGGACACCATCTCCTGGGCACGCCTCGGTGCCCGGGTCACGGGACTCGACTACTCGGGGGGGGCAGTTGCCGCCGCCCGCCGGCTGGCGGAGGAGGACGGCATCTCGGCGCAGTTCATCGTGGCCACCGTCGCCGAGGCTCCCGCCGTGCTGGGAAGGCAGTTCGACATCGTGTACACGGGGAAGGGGGCCCTCAACTGGCTTCCCGATCTGCGCCCGTGGGCCGAGGCCGTGAGCCGCCTCCTCCGACCCGGCGGCCTCCTCTACCTGGTCGAATCCCACCCCTTGGTCGACTGCATGGGGGCAACTCCGGACTTCGAACTGGACTACGTGGACCCTGGCGAGACGTTCTGGGATGAACCGGGGGACTACGCGGTCCCGGACGCCGCGACCAAGAGCAACCGGACCCATGAGAAGGTCCATCCTCTCGGAGAGGTGGTCACCTGCCTGGCAGCGGCGGGCATAGGCGTTCGCCTGCTCCACGAGCGCAGCGAGATCTTCTTCGCCCGCTTCTCGCAGCTGGTCGCCGCTGAGCCAGGCGTCTGGCGGCTCCCCTCCGGACGGCCCCGGCTACCCCTCAGCTACTCGCTGCTCGCCGAGAGGAGATAGCGCGCGCCGCCGGCGCGGGCAGCGGGTCCTCTTTGGCCTCCCCCGATCTCCTTGGTGCGGGCTCGGGAACCCGGTCCCGCCGTCTCGAGTGACGCTGATCGCACGAGTCTGTAGCGAGACCTTCACCAGTTCGCAATTTGCCCCCGGAGGTGGGTGGTGGTAGGCTAGCCGCGTGCTCCGGGGCAAGTCCCCGGATTTACATCGCCCCCCCCTCTCGGGGCGTCCCTTTCGGGGGGCGCCCTTTTTTTTGCCCTACTGGGGGTTGAGCTCCGCCAGCACCCGCAGCCCTTCCAGGAGCACCAAGGGGTCGATCACGTCGACCCCTTCCACCATGGGGCCCACCAGCTCAGAGAGGCCGCCGGTTGCGACCACCCGTGCCGGCGTCCCCAGCTCCGCCCGGATCCGGCGCAGGAGCCCCTCCGCTTGGGCGGCGGCCCCGAACATGATCCCTGCCTGCATCGATGAGACGGTGTTGGTCCCCAGGACCCGGGGAGGAGCCACGAGGTCGACGCGAGGGAGCCTCGCGGCCCGCGCGAACAGCGCGTCCACCGACATCTGGAGCCCCGGGGCGATCGCCCCGCCCAGGTAGCCGCCATCCTGGTCGATGGCGTCGAACACCGTGGCCGTGCCGAAGCTGACCATGATCGCCGGGGCGCCGTAGCGGTGGCGCACCCCCACGGCGGTGGCGATCCGATCCGCGCCCACGTCCCGGGGCGGGTCGTAGTTCACCCGCATCCCGGTGACCGTCGCCGGCCCGATCAGGAGCGGCTCCCGGTGGAAGTATTCCCGGCTGGCCTCCCGCAGGGGTTGATTCAAGGGTGGGACTACGCAGCTGATCGCCACTTGGCGGAAGTCGGGCGCGATGCCCCGGTGGGCGAGCAGCTGCAGGAGCTGCCCCCCCAGCTCGTCCGGCGTGGCATCACGGTGGGTGGCGAAGCGCCCATGGGCGGCAAGTCGGTCGCCCTCGAACACCCCCACCGTCAGGTTGGAATTGCCCGCATCCACCGCCAGCAGCACCATAAGCCCTCCTCAGATCGGGCCGCTCCGGCCCAGCCGGACTATAGCCGGGTGGTGGGTGGGGGATACTGAAGGCAGAGAGTCAACTCCCAGGACGGTGTGCCTTGCCTGCAACTCTGAGCGCGAGCTCCCTCCGCATCGGTACGGTGGAGCTCGCCAATCCCATCTTCATCGCCCCGATGGCCGGGATCACGGACCGCCCCTTCCGGTCTATGGCTCGGGAGCTCGGCGCCGGCCTCACCTGCAGTGAGATGACCGCCGCCGCCGCCTTGGTGCGGGCGCCCGCCGACAGCCTGGGGCGGGTGCTGGACCTGGCCCTGGACGAGCACCCGGTGGCCGCCCAGCTGGTGGGCAACGACCCCCAGATGATGGCCGATGCGGCCCAGATCTGCGTTGCCATGGGGGCCGACATCGTCGATGTGAATCTCGGCTGCCCCGTCCCCAAGGTGGTGCGCCTCGGATCCGGAGCGGCGCTGGCGCGGTCCATGGACCGCACCGTGGAGGTGCTGCAGGCGATGGTCGCGGCGGTGCCGGTCCCGGTGACCGCCAAGATGCGCCTGGGCTGGGATCAGGACACCATCAACGCGCCTGAGCTGGCGCGGGCGCTGGAGTCCGTGGGGGTGGCCGCGGTGACCGTGCATGGCCGGACCCGCTGCCAGCGCTACACGGGATTCGCCGACTGGGAGCAGATCGCCCGGGTCAAGGAGGCGGTGGGGGCCATCCCGGTGCTCGGCTCCGGGGACGTGCGGGACCCCCGCGAGGTGGAGCGCCGGATCCGGGCCGGGGTGGTGGACGGGGTCGTGATCGCCCGGGGGATGATGGGCGACTGGCACCTTCTGCAGCAGACCGTCGCCCATCTCCGCCGGGGGGACCCGGGGCCGGAGCCCACCTTCGCAGAGCGCCTCACCCTGGCCCGGGACCACTGGGACCGGATGGTCGAGTTCCACGGAGAGGGGCGCGGGGTGCGGCTGGCTCGCAAGTTCGTGGTGTGGGCGATCAAGGGTTGCTCCGGCGCGGCCCGGCTGCGAG
>JAJZGN010000093.1 GCA_021798435.1 bacterium
CGCGATCAGCATCACCTCTCCCGGTGGAAGTGGGTGGGTGAGGAGGTAGCCTCGGCTGAAGGCCTCCAGGCTCTGGCCGGCGGGGCGGGTGCCGAAGGAGGCGGCATAGCCGCTCAGCTCATCGCCCAGGTCCGCCAGGACGGTGTTCTGGTAGTGCGCCGAGAAGTCCCGGACGACCTGCAGGAGGACAACCCCCAAAACCAGGGCCAGCACGAAGGCATGGAGCAGGAGAAGCCGAGCCGCCGTGCCCAGCCTCGGCCCCTTCCCCACTCTTGTTCGCCCCACCTCGGCTGCCCCCGCCACCCCCAGCGAGCCTCGGTCCCGGACCGTCTCAGCCGTCACTGCCAGAGCAGGAGTCTCCGCTCGGACAGCTGCCCTTGCCGTCCGTCGACTCGGGAGTGGGCACGGTGATCACGGGAGCCGGAGGGGTGACGGTCTCCACCGGCTCACCGGCGACGGAGGCGGTGGTGAGGGGCGAGGGAGCCACCGAGGGGCTGCTGGAGCCGAGCCGCACCGCCGACGGGACGCTGCTCGGGCGCACTGTCAGATTTGGTCCCAGCAGGAGCGCCACCGCCAGGGCGCATCCCACCGCCAGGACCATCCAGGCGGCTCTCGGGATGTGGGACGGGAACGGGATCCGCGGCAAGAGTCAGGCACCTCCGGATTCGACGGTGAGGCCCGTCGATGAGGCGATGATTAGGTGAAGATTAGGCTCATCTCATTTTCGTCCCGGCCGCAGAGTGGTGTCCCGGGAGAGGTCGTGGGGGAGCCGGGGATTGGGGGACGCCGTTCCCTCCGGCGCCCCGGGCTCCGCCGAGACTTGCGGAGGCTTGCAACCACGTCCTGAATCAGCCGGCGCCACCGGATCCCAAAGTCGGAAGGGAGAGGGACCTGGTACCGCTCTTGGGGCCTCCAGGGGAACGGATGGCCGTCCCGGGCTTCCGGGGGCCCGGGACGGTGGCTCCAGTGGCCACCGGCCGGAGGCGGAGGGCCGCGCCTTGAGAACGGATGTATCATTTATCGTCACGGGCCGTCCCGCCGACCCGGACCGCTCGGTGGTTTCGGGCCCCCGCCCCAGGCTTGCCGAGAGCACCAGCTTCCGATCCAGCTCGGGAGGCCACTTTGGAAGAGCCGGAACGACTCCTTGGAGGGGTCGCCGGGTACCTGCTAGGCCTCCGGCCACGGCTCCCGACCGCGGTCTGGACGGTGGTGGCCGGAGGAGCGGTCTCGGCCCTGGGCAACGGCTTCGTCCTTCCCTACGGGTCCATCTACCTCCACGTGGTGCGCGGGATCCCCATCCCGGTGGTCGGGGCTCTCCTGTCGTTCTCCGCCCTGGCCTCGCTGCTGGTGGCGGTGGCCGGGGGGAGCCTGGTGGACCGGCTCAGCCCCAAGGCGGTGATTCTCCTCGGGCTGGGTTTCCAGACCCTGGGATTCGCTTCCCTCGGATTTGCCACCGGGATCCCCCAGGCCGCGCTCTCCCTGGGCCTCGTGGGGCTGGGTGCGGGGTGCTTCTTTCCCGCCCTGGGCGCGCTGCTGGCGGCCCTGACCAACCGGGTGGAGCGGGCCGCCGCCGCCTCGCTGCAGTACGCCGCCAACAACCTCGGCATCGGCGTGGGGGCGATAGTGGGCGGGCTCCTGGTGTCCACCTCCCGCCCGGGCAGCTTCACCCTGGTCTACCTTCTGGACGCCGCCACCTTCGTGGTCTTTGCCGCGGTGGCGATACTGCTCGTGCCCTCGGGTCGGCACCGCGAGGAGCGGGTGGGGGGCTCAGGGTACGCCGCCGTCCTCCGGGACTGGCGCTTCATGGCGGTGGTCGTCTTCAACGTCATGGTGGTCGTATCCACCTACTCCCAGCTGGACAGCTCGGTGCCGCTGTACGCCCGAGTGTTCATGCGGGTGCCCACGGCCGCCATCGGACTCATTCTTGCCGCCAACACGGGGTTCATCGTCCTCGCCCAGCTCCCGCTGGCGAGGGCGGTGCGCAGGCTGCCCCGCACCCGAACCCTCACCCTGTGCGGAGCGGTCTGGGCCGCCTGCTGGCTGGTCGGCTGGCTGGCCAGCCTGGAGCGGGGCCTGGCGGCGGCCGTTTGGCTCGGGGTCTTCGCCGTGATCTTCGGCGCCGGTGAGTGCCTGCTCAGCGCCACCCTCGGCCCGCTGGTCGCCGACCTGGCGCGACCGGCCCTTCGCGGCCGCTACATGGCCACATTCAACCTCTCCTGGTCGATTGGACTGCTGGTCGGCCCCAGCCTGGGGGGTGTCCTGGTCGGGTCGTTCCTGCGTCCCTGGATGTGGCTGACCTGGGCCATGGTGGCCGTGGGGCTCGCGATCTGGGCCTCGCTCCTGACCCGCTGGCTGCCCGAGGCGGTCAACCTTGGACCCTCGCCGGCCTGAGGCGCCTGGGCCTACCCGGAGACGGCGATGCTGACCTCGGGGGGCTGGCGCAGGGAGTTGTGGACGGTGCAACGGGCGGCCACCGCGAGAAGGGATGTCTGCACCTCCGGGGGCAACTGGGACACCCCGCTGACTCCGAGGGAGATCCGGCTCACCCGGTACGGCCGGGTGCCGTACTCGACCTTCGAGGTCACGGCCAGGCCGTCCACGGGGTGGTTGTGCCGGGAGAGGAAGCGGCGGACGTAGAACCCGACGCAGGCGGCGAGGCCCGCGATGAACAGCTCGGTGGGGGTGGGGGCGGTATCCCCGCCGCCATCCACCTGGGGCTGGTCAACATGAAGGGTGTGCTGGCGGATGCAGACCCGGAATCGGTCCCCGGACTCGTGCTCGACCCGGACCGCGACCCCGGCCGTCGGTCCCGCCTCCACTGTCAGACGGCCTCGGGGGCGGCCTTGGCAGCCTCCACCTGGGCTCGGACCTGCTCCATGTCCAGCTCCTCGACCGCCGTGATCAACTTCTCCAGGGAGCTGGCCGGCAGCGCCCCCGGCTGAGCGAACACCAGGATCCCGTCGCGGAAGACCATCAGGGTGGGAATGGAGCGGATCCCGAGCCCCTGGGCCAGCCCCGGCTCGGCCTCGGTGTCCACCTTGGCGAACACCAGTGAGGGATGCTTCTCCGAAGCGGCATGGAACACCGGCGCGAACGCCCGGCAGGGGCCGCACCAGGCCGCCCAGAGGTCGACCAGGACGATCCCTGGCCCATTTACCGTCTGCTCAAAGTCTGCCTCGCCGAGTGCGGTGGTGGCCATTGCTGCCTCGCTGTGAATGTACCCCCGGGGGTATAGCTTGCTGACGCCAGTGTACACCGGATCCCTGGTGCCTGCACGAATCGGACCGAGGCCAGCGGCGCCCGTCCCGGTCCGGGTCAGATCCCGATGAGCACCACGGAGACGACGGCCGCCAGCAGTCCCGCCCGCTGCACCCGGTTCCAGCGCTCCCCCAGCCCGAAGCGCGCCAGCAGCACGGTGACGGCGGGGTAGAGGGAGCTGATCACCGCCACCAGCGCCAGCTGGGAGAGGCCGGTCGCGCGCAGGAACAGGATGTTGCCGGCGCCTCCCAGGACCCCTGCCCCCGCGGCCAGGGGAGCCACCCTTCGCCAGCCGCCGCCACCGGACCGCACCGCGGCGGCCGCGACCACCAGGAGCGACACCAGCTGACCGGCGACAAGGGGCCAGGTACCGGATGAGGTGCCGGCACGATCCAAGGCGACGAAGAGGAGGGCGAACCCCACCCCGGCAATGAGCGCCTCTCGCACCCCCCGGCCCCTTGCCCTGTGGTCCCTTGCCTGCCAGGAGGCCATGGCCACCGCGGGGATGGCGATCACCATCCCGGCCAGCTGCACCGGGGCCGGCCGGTTCCCCAGCCCCAGCCCCACCGCGGCGGGGATGAGCGCCGTGAGCACCCCGGAGAGGGTCGCCACCACCGTCATCTCGCCGATCGCCAGGCCCCGGTACAGCGCCAGGATCCCCACCCCGCTGCCGAGGCCGCTCGCGGCGCCCCAGGCGAGGGCGGCCGGGGTTGGTCCTGACCAGGGGAAGAGCAGGAGCCCCAGGACCGCCGCGGTCAGGGCGACGGGCTGGGCGGTGACGGCCACCAGGGCCGTCGGGCCGCGGCGACCGGCGACGCCGGCGAGGAAGTCCGAGGCGCCGTAGCCCACCGCGGCAAACAGGCTCAGGGCGATCCCCACCTGGCCAGCGTAGTGGCACGACGAGGGCCGGTGCCACCCGCCGAGTTGCAGGTCGGGCCCCTTTCACCCTTGGTAAAGTCGCCGCAGTGCCTGGCGATATCCGTGACTTCCTGTCCGCCCCGGTGTGGCGGGCCCTGGACGTGGACGACCAGGGACGGGTCCTGGCAGGCTGCGACGCTCCGGGCACCTTCCAACTGGTGGAACTGGCCTTGGACGGCACCCCCACCTGGCTCACCGACCTCCCCGGCGGCTGCTCTGGGCGGTACCTACCCGGAGAACGCCGGGTGGTGGTGGCGCATGACCAGGACGGCGACGAGCGCAGCCAGCTGTCGCTGCTGGACTTGGACCAGCCCTTGCCCTGTCCAGTGGGGCCCGCCGGGCTCCGCCCGCTGGTTCGCGATCCCCGGCACCTGCACCTGCTGGTCGCGGTGCGCGCCGGCCAGGTGGTCTACGCCACCAACCGGCGCAACGGGGTCGACTTCGACGTGGTGCTCCGTGACCTGACGACGGGAGCAGAGCGCGAGCTGTACGCCGCAGGCGGCATGGTCGAGGAGGTTTCGCTCTCCCCGTCCGGGGGGGGTGGCGGTTCTGTCCCTCGCCGCCAGGAGCCCGATGTCCGAGCAACTTCTCCTGGTGGACGGCATCGGCGGCCCGTCCCGCGCGCTCACCGAGGCCAACCGGCCCGCCCAGCACCGATTCCCGGCCTTCGCTGGCCCTTCAGGACTGGTTGTCACCACCGACCGCGACCGGGAGCACACGGTCGTCGCCGGCCTGGACCTCAAGGGCCGGCGGTGGCGCGAGCTCATCTCCCGTCCGGGACTGGACGTGAGCGGACACCTCGCACCGGCTTCCTCCCGCCTGCTGCTGAGGGTCAACCGGGGGGGGCGGGCGGAGCTCGAGCTCCATGCCCTGGACGGCGCGCGCCAGCCGCTCCCGGTCGCCCTTCCCGGCGCCGGGTGGACCGGCGAGCCCACCCTCCCGGCTCCGGTCTGGGCACCCTCTTCGAGGTGGGTCGCCGTCTCCTTCAGTAGCCCCACGGTGCCTGGGGACGCCTTGAGGGTGGATGCCCGGACCGGCGCGGTGACCACCGTGGCCAGCAGCCGGGGAGCCTTCGGCGCCATAAGGCTCACCGAACCCACCCTGCAGCTGGTACCGTCCCCGGCCGGACGGCCAATCCCGTGCTGGGTGTATGCGCCCGCCTCGCCTCCATCCCGGCTCGCCGGCTCGGCGGTCATCGTGGTCCATGGCGGCCCGGAGTCCCAGTCGGTCGCCACCTTCAACCCGGTGATTCAGGGCCTGGCGGCGGCGGGACACACGGTTCTCGTCCCCAACGTCCGCGGCTCCACCGGCTATGGACGCAGCTGGTACTCGGCGGACGACGGCCGCCGGCGGCTGAACGCGGTCGCCGACCTCGAGGCCATCCACGCCTGGCTGCCGCAGGTGGGCGTCGACCCGTCCCGGGCAGCCCTCTGGGGGGCCTCGTACGGCGGCTACATGGTCCTCGCCGGCCTGGCTCTCCAGCCCCAGCTCTGGGCTGCGGGGGTGGATATCGTCGGTATGTCCTCCTTGGTCAGCTTCCTGCGCAACACCTCCGGATATCGGCGGGCGGCCCGGGAGCGCGAGTACGGCTCCCTGGAGGCCGACCTGGACCTCCTGGAGCGGGCCTCCCCGCTCTCCAGGGTGGACAGGGTTCGCGCCCCACTCTTCATGATCCACGGCGCCAACGATCCTCGAGTGCCCCTCAGCGAGGCGGAGCAGCTGGCGCAGCGCCTCTCCGAGAGGCACGTGGAGTGCCACCTCCTGGTGTACCCCGACGAGGGCCACGGTCTGGCCCGCCGCCGCAACCGCCTCGATGCCTACCCTCGGGCGCTGGAGTTTCTGGCTCGCCACCTGGGCGCCTGAGAGGGCGGGCGCGAGCTCCGCCTATACTCGAGGCGTACTGGCGCGCGGGGTGCTGAGCGCGCCGCCCATCATTCCAGGTGCCCGCTTGTCCCAGGCCTCAGGCCATCCGCGTCGCTGGCTGATTCTCGCCGTGGTCACCGTGGTGGCCTTCATCGGCAATGTCGACGCCACCATCGTGGTGGTCGGGCTGCCTCGAATCGTCCAGGGCCTGCACACCACCATCACCACCGGGCTCTGGACCCTCACCGGCTACATCATCACCAGCACGGTCTTCCTGCTGCCGGCGGGGCGGTGGTCGGACGTAGTGGGGCGCAAGCGGATCTTCCTGTTCGGCGTAGGGCTCTTCGGGGTGGGGACGGTCCTCTGCGGTCTCGCCCCCACTGGAGAGGCCCTGGTGGGATGGCGGCTCCTGCAGGGGGTGGGGGCGGCCCTCTCCTCCGCCACCGCGGTCCCGCTCATCGCCGGTGCTTTCCCCGCGGCCCAGACCGGCCGGGCCCTCGGGATCAACTCGACCGCCTGGGTGATGGGCTCCGTCGTGGGCCCGGTGGCGGGTGGGGCCCTGGTGGGGAGTCTGGGTTGGAGGTGGATCTTCTTTGTCACCGTCCCCTTCGCCGTGGCCGGGCTCGCGGCTGGAGCGTACTGGCTGCCAGCCGACCACGCCTCCCGGCGGGGAGTCAGCACCGACTGGGTGGGAGCGGGCGCCTTCACGGTGGCGCTGGTGGCCCTGCTCGTGGCCCTCTCGGAGGGACTCGCCTGGGGCTGGGGTTCGGCGCGGATCGTGGGGCTCTTCGTGGTCTCGGCCGTCGCGCTGGCGGGGTTCACGGGATGGGAGCTGCGCTCCCGTCTGCCCACCTTCGACCTTCGGCTCCTGCACCGGCCCCAGCTCCGCGGTGCGCTGGCGGTGGTCGTCTTCTACTCCACCGGCATGTTCGCCACCACCTTCCTGCTCACCTTCTACCTCCAGGGAGCGCTCCGGCTCAGCCCACTCGACGCCGGGCTGGCGCTGCTTCCCATCGCCGTGCCCCAACTCGGACTCGCCCCTCTGGGTGGCGCCTTGGCCGACCGCTTCGGCGCCGCCCGGCCCGTGATGCTGGGGCTGGCCCTGCTCATCTGCGGGGCCCTCTTGCTGAGCCGTCTCGGCACCCGATTGGACCTGGCCGCGGTGGTCCTGCCACTATTCCTGGTCTCCGCCGGCAACGGGTTCGCCTGGCCGGCGCTGACCAAGGCGGTGGTGTCCTCGGTTCCGCGGGAACGCACCGGCGTGGCCTCGGGGATGTTCTTCACCCTGCGCAACGTCGGGATGGCCCTCTCCTTCACCCTCGCCCTGGTGGTGGCCGAGGCCAGCCTCCCGCCCCAGCTGGCGGTCAGGGTGTTCCTGGGTGCGGGCGGGGTGCTGAGCGGGCACCTGGGCCGAGCGCTGGTCCAGTCCACGGACGCCGGGTTCCGGGTCTTCGCGGGCTTCTGCCTGGTGGCCCTAGTTCTCGCGGTCACCCTGCTCCGCGCCCGTCGGGCCCCTGAGGAGGCTCCCCAGCCCGCGGCCGCAGGTGGCGCCGCGACGCCTTCTTGAGGGGCGGCGTCGGGAGATCGCTCCCCGCCGACGGGGCCGTCAGCTGCGCCCGGGTCCCCGCCT
>JAJZGN010000094.1 GCA_021798435.1 bacterium
TTTGTGGTAGCCGGAGTGATCCTTTACCTGGTGGCAGGGAGGACGGCCGCTGGCCATCGCCGGCCCAGCCTTCGAGAGGTTCGGGCAGCGGCGATTGTCGGGGCACTCCTCTTGCTCGGCGCCAACGGCCTCGTCAGCTGGGCGGAGCTGCGGGTGCCCTCGGGGATGGCCGCGCTCATGATCGCCACCGTGCCCCTCTGGATGGCCGTCCTGGGGGTGGTCTTGACCCGAGCCGCGGGTCCGGGGGCGCTGGGCTGGGCCGGAGTGGCGGTGGGTCTGGCCGGGGTGGCGCTGCTCGCCGGCCCCGGTTCAGGGGGCCGCCTCCAGCCGGTCTTCGCAGCGGCGCTGCTCCTTTCCTCACTGCTCTGGGCCGCTGGATCCCTCTACTCCAGGTCCGCACCCCTCCCCCGCAGCCTCCTCCAGGCCTCAGCCCTGGAGATGCTGGCGGGTGGCCTGGGCCTCTTGGTCCTAGGGGCGGCCACCGGTGAGGTCCATCAGTTCCACGTCCAGCATGTGGGCCCCCCGACGCTCCTGGCATTCGCCTGGCTGGTGGTCGGAGGATCGCTTCTCGGCTACTCCTGCTACGTGTTCGCCCTCTCCAGCCTCCCAACCACCACCGTCGCCACCTACGCCTATGTCAACCCCCTGGTGGCGATAGTCCTGGGGTGGGTCATCCTGGGCCAGGGACTCACCCTGGGAACGGTGGTGGCCGCGGCGATGATCACCTTGGGAGTCGTGCTCATGGTGAGCGGACCGGCGCTTGCACGCCGCCGGCGTCCTGCCACCGCGCTGGTGGAGGGCGGGTGAGGCCAATCCCCGCGCAGCCCGGGCTCAGAAGAGGACTGAGCGCATGGTCCCGATGCGGGTGAAGCCGACCTTCTGGTAGACCCGGATGGCGGGCAGGTTGAAGTCGTTTACGAACAGGGTCACGGCGCCGGCGCTGGGGAGGAGCTGCCGGCAGACCTCCGCCATCCCGGCGGTGGCGCGGCCCTGGCCCCGCAGCTCCGGGTCGGTCCACACGCCCTGGATCTGGACCGCCTCCGGGGTCACCGCCGAGCACTCCGCCTTGAAGACGATCCTCCCGTCCTCCTCCCACAGGTGGACCCAGCCGCGCCGGATCGCGGTCACCACCCGCTCCCTCCAGCCGACGGGGTCGACCTCCAGGGGATTGAAGCCCATCTCCTCCCGGTGCATGGCCGCCCCGGCCTGAGCGACGCGCTCCAGGTCCTGAATTCGCGCCCGGCGCAGAGGGGCGCGGGGTCCGGGCACCGGTCGAAGCTGCCCCGCAGTGAGCGAGTAATGAGGCTGCTCGGCGCGCAGCAGGCGGACCGGGCGGAGGTCGCCCTCCCAGAGCCGCTGCAGACGCTCCACCTGGTCCTTGGGGCCCACGATCAGCTGGACCCGGTGCAGGGTGGGGCGGAGGGCCTCGGCAAGGGCGTTGAGGTCGGGCTCCTCCTGCGCCCAGGGCACCAGCAGCGGCCCTCTGAGGGCGACCCCCCTCACCCGGCGGTCGCCCGCCAGCTGGACCCCCAAGAGGGCGCCGTCGCGGAGTGCTCCCCGGCGCACCTCGCTCCGCAAGAAGACGTTCTCCAAGGGGCTCTGAGCGAGGCAGGCCTCGACCTCATCCCGGTCCGCAGCCCAGAGCTGGCGCACCCGCGGCGGGCGCAGCCTGCCCCTCCTGAGCACGGGTGCATTATCACCGGTTTCGGCCCATCATGCGTTCCCTTGCATAAATATGCAATACTTCCGGGATGGAGCAGGCGGTGGGCTCGCCCCGGGTCGGGGTGGCGGGAGCGACCGGATACGCGGGTGCCGAGCTGGTCGGCCTGCTTCTGGAGCACCCCTCGGTGCAACTCACGCAGGTCAGCTCCCGGAGTCAGGCCGCCCGGGCCCACCGGGAGGCGTGCGCGGGCTCCCTCTGCGATCTGGAGCTCACCGAGGAGCTGGATCCCACCGGCCTGGAGGTGGTGATCTCGGCCCAGTCCGCGCTCGAGGCCGCCGCCCAGGCCGGTGCCTGGCTGGAGAGCGGCGCCCTGGTGATCGACATCTCGGCGGACTTCCGCCTCCGGGGTCCCGAGCTGTACCCCACCTGGTATGGCCGGGAGCACCCCGCCCCGGAGCTGCTGCGGGAGGCGCAGCTCACAATCCCCGAACTGGAGTTGGGCTCCCGTGGAGGACGCATCCTCGCCCTCCCGGGGTGCTTTGCCACCGCCGCCATCCTGGCCACCGCCCCCGCCCTCCGCTCTCGGCTGGTGCAGCCCTCCGTGGTGGTTGACGGCAAGACCGGGATCAGCGGGGCCGGCCGGGGGGCTGGGCCGGCCTACCTCTTCTCCGAGCTCGACGAGGCGGTCCTCCCCTACGCCGTGCCCGGACACCGCCACCAGCCGGAGATCCAGCAGGCGCTCTCGGAGCTTTCCCGCTCCCCGGTCGAGGTCACCTTCGTACCGCACCTGGTGCCGATGACCAGGGGCATCTGCGTCCCCTGCTATCTGCGCTGGGAGGGGGGGCCGGCCCTGGAGCGCGTGAGAGAGGAGTACCAGCTGGCGTACGGCGCGAGCCCCTTCGTGCACCTGGTGGAGGCCCCGGTCCCCACCAAGCTCGCGAGCCGCACCAACCACACCTTCATCCATCTGAACGCCCAGGGGTCCCATCTGGTGGTCGAGGCCGTCCTGGACAACCTCGGGCGGGGAGCCGCCTGGCAGGCGGTCCAGGCTCTCAACTGGCGCCTCGGGCTGGACCCCGCGGCCGGCATCGGCCGGGCCCCGCAGTGGCCGTGAGCGAGCCGGCGACCCGCCCCCTGGAGGGTGTGACCATGGCCGCCGGCTTCAGCGCCGGGGTGGCCGCGGCCGGCGTCCGAGACGGGACCCCGGACCGGCCCGACGTGGCCCTCCTGGTCTCCGACCGGATGGCCACGGCCGCCGGCGTCTTCACCCAGAATCGGGTCAAGGCGGCCCCGGTCGTGGTGAGCCAGCTGCACCTGCGCCGGGGGACGGCCCGGGCGGTGGTGGTGAACAGCGGGAACGCCAATGCCGCGACGGGGTCTCGGGGCCTGGGGGACGCTCTGCGCATGGCCCAGGCCGCGGGCGACAGCGTCGACTGCGCCCCCCACGAGGTGCTGGTGGCCTCCACCGGGGTCATCGGCCGGCCCATGCCCATGGAGCGCATCCTTCCCGCGATCTCCCACGCCGCCGCCGCCCTGGGGGCGGGCCGGGGGAGGGACGCGGCCCGGGCCATCATGACCACTGACACCAGGTCCAAGGAGGCGGGCGTGGAGTTCTCCGCGTTCGGAGTCACCCACCACATCGGGGGGATGGCCAAGGGCTCGGGGATGATCCATCCGGACATGGCGACCCTGCTGGCCTTCCTGACCACGGACGCCGCGGTCCCGGCGCCGGTGCTGCAGGAGCTGCTCGGTCAGGTGGTGCGGCGCACCTTCAACCGCATCAGCGTGGACGGCGACACCAGCACCAACGACAGCTGCCTGCTCCTCGCCAATGGCGCGGGCGGCTCCCCCGCCCTCACGCCCGGGGCTCCCGGGTGGACCGAGTTCGAGGAGGCGCTGGACGCGGTGCTCAGCGCCCTGGCTGAGCAGGTGGTGGCGGACGGGGAGGGCGCCACCCGGGTGTTCGAGGTGAGGGTCGCCGGCGCCGCCAGCCCCGATGACGCCCTCCTGGCCGCCCGCTGCGTCACCAGCTCCCCCCTGGTGAAAACCGCCATCCACGGAGGTGACCCCAACTGGGGACGGGTGCTGGCGGCGGTGGGGCGCTCCGGCGCGGAGCTTGCGCTGGACCGGTGTCGGCTGGCGATACAGGGCGAGGAGCTGTTCACCCGGGGACAGATGGTGCCGGGAGCGGTGGAACGGGTGGCCCGCCGGCTTCTGGCGGAGCGGGTAGTGATCGAGGTCAACCTGGGCGTGGGGGAGGCCGGGGCGAGCGCCCTGGGCTGCGATCTCAGCGCCGACTACGTGAGGATAAATGCCGACTACTCAACCTGAGCTCACCCCGGTCATCCCCGACAGCCTCCTGGCCCATGTCCTGGTGGAGGCGCTGCCGTACATCCAGCGCTTCCACGGCCGCACCCTGGTGGTCAAGCTGGGGGGGGCGGCGATGGAGGAAACCTCAGCTCGCGACGCCGTCCTCCAAGACCTCGTCCTGCTGCGCTTCGTGGGGCTGCGCCCGGTCCTAGTGCACGGGGGCGGGCGCGAGATCACCGCGCTCTCGGACCGGCTGGGGCTGGACACCCAGTTCGTGGCCGGGCTCCGGGTCACCGACGAGCCCACCATGGAGGTGGCCAAGATGGTCCTCACCGGCAAGATCACCCCGGACCTGGTGGCCGCCATCCACCGCCTGGGGGGCCGGGCCATGGGGCTCTCCGGGGAGGACGGGCCCACCATCCTGGTGCGCCGCCAGATGGGTCCCAAGGGGGAGGACCTGGGGCTGGTGGGGGAGGTCCAGGAGGTCAACGCCGACCCGCTGCTCGGGATTCTGGAGCGGGGGATGATCCCGGTGGTGGCGTCGATCGGGCTGGGCTACGACGGGCGCAGCTACAACGTCAATGCCGACTGGGTGGCGGCTGCCCTCGCCGAGGAGCTGGGAGCCGCCAAGCTGCTGCTCCTGACGGACGTTGAGGGGGTTCGCGATCGCGATGGTCGGCTGCTCACCCGGCTGCCGGTGGGGGAGGCTGAAGGGCTCCTCGGGGACGGCACCGCCAGCTCGGGGATGATCCCCAAGCTCCAGGCCGCCTGCCGCGCGGCCCGGGCCGGGGTGGCGGTCCACATCATCGACGGGAGGGAGCCCCACTCCATCCTTCTGGAGCTGCTCACCGAGGCCGGGGTGGGCACCATGATCGACCCCCCGGAGGCGGGCTGAGGTGCCGGGGGTGGCGGAGCGCGAAGGGGCCCTGCTCTGCGACACCTACCGCCGGCTGCCCATCACCCTGGTGTCGGGAGCGGGCTGTTGGGTGGAGGCGGAGGACGGCCAGCGGCTGCTGGACCTGGTGGGAGGGATCGCGGTCAACGTCCTGGGGCACTGCCATCCCGAGGTGGTCGAGGCGGCCAGCCGGCAGCTCCACCGGCTCATGCACACCAGCAACCTCTACCACACCGGAGAGCCGGTGGAGCTGGCCGCGCGGCTGGTCCAGAGCGCCTTCCCGGGCCGGGTCTTCCTCTGCAACAGCGGCGCCGAGGCCAACGAGGCCGCGATCAAGATCGCCAGAAAGTGGGGTCAACGGCACCGTGGTGGGGCCCACACCATAGTCACGCTGGAGGGCGCCTTCCACGGCCGCACCCTGGGGACCCTGGCAGCCACCGGCAACCCCCACTACTCCGCCCCCTTCCAGCCGCTTCCCCAGGGCTTCCTGAAGGTGCCGCGCGGTGACCTCGGCGCGGTGGAGGCGGCGCTTCGGGACGAGACCCGGGCGGTGGTGGCTGTGATGGCCGAGCCGATCCAGGGCGAGAGCGGGGTGCACCCGCTCGGCGACCAGTACATGGAGGGGCTGCGGGAGCTCTGCGACCGCCACGAGGCGCTCCTGATCCTGGACGAGGTCCAGTCCGGGATGGCCCGGAGCGGCAGCTGGTGGGCCCACCAGCCCTCCGGCGTCGTGCCGGACGTCATGACCGCGGCCAAGGGACTGGGCGGGGGGCTCCCGCTGGGAGCGGTGCTGGTGGCCGCTCGGGCCGACGTCCTGGAACCCGGGGATCACGGGAGCACCTTCGGGGGCAATCCGGTCGCCTGCGCGGCCGGAGGCGCGGTCTTCGACGTCATCGGCCGGGACCGGCTCTGGGAGAGGGCGGCCACCGCTGGGGACCAGCTCCGAGAGGGGATCCTGGGGCTGGCCCAGAGGGGGCTGCCGGTGACCGAGGTGCGCGGCAGGGGGCTGCTCCTCGGGGTGGGGCTCGCCCTTCCGATCGCCCCCCTGGTGGCTCAGGAAGCGCTGGCCCGGGGGGTGCTGGTC
This sequence comes from bacterium, assembly GCA_021798435.1. Lineage (GTDB taxonomy): Bacteria > Chloroflexota > Dormibacteria > Aeolococcales > Bog-877 > JAJYXT01. Next base: position 5,953 of record JAJZGN010000094.1, read on the forward strand.
AACGCTGTCGGGGATCGGACCATCCGCCTCGCCCCGCCGCTGGTGATCTCAGACGATGAGGTGGAGCTGGCGGTGGCGGGGCTGGCCGGGGCGTTGGAGCGCGCGGGGGCCGCCGCTTGACCCCCGCCGAGGCCCGTCGGCAGCGCCAGGCCGCCATCCTGGAGCTCCTGCGGTCTCGCCCGGTCCACACCCAGGAGGAGCTGGCCGACGAACTTCACCGCCGGCGGATCGCCGCCGACCAGACGACGATCAGCCGGGACCTGCGCCAGCTCGGGGTCCTGAGGTCGACGACCGGCTCCGAGCGGCGCTACCTCGCCCCCGCCGACCCCCAGGGGCGACTTTTGCAGCTCCTGGCCCTCCAGCTCCTGGAGATCGGCGTCGTCGGATCCATGGTCATCCTGCACACCCCGAGCGGAGCCGCCCAGGTGGTGGCGCTGGCCGTGGACTCCCTCCGGCTGCCTCAGGTGGCGGGCACGGTGGCCGGGGATGACACCATTTTCGTCCAGGCGCGCTCGGCCCGCGAGGCCAAGGTGGTGGTGGAGCGGCTGCGCCACGCCTGTCAGGAGAACGCCGTTCCGTCACCGGCGCAGCCGGCCAGAGGAGGATGAGACTGTGACCACCGAACGGCCCCGCTGCGTCCTGGCGTTCTCCGGGGGCCTGGACACCACTGTGGCGGTGCACTGGCTGACCCACGAGAGGGGCTTCGAGGTCGTGACCCTCTCCGCGGATCTGGGGGAGACCGAGGACACCGAGGCCCTGCAGCGCCGGGCCCTGGCCGCCGGCGCCGTGGCGGCGCATGTGGTGGACGCCAAAGAACTCCTGGTCTCCAACTTCATCTGGCCCACGCTTCAGGCGGGAGCGCTGTACCAGGGGGTTTATCCCCTGGCCACCGCCCTGGGGCGCCCGCTGATCGCCCGGCTCCTGGTCGAGGTGGCTCGGGAGGTGGGCGCCAGCGCCGTCGCCCATGGCTGCACCGCCAAGGGAAACGACCAGGTCCGCTTCGACGTGGCAGTGGGGGCGCTGGCCCCGGCGCTCCAGGTGGTGGCCCCCCTCCGAGAGTGGAGCATGGGGCGGAGCGAGGAGATCGCCTACGCCGCCAGCCACGGGCTGGAGGTGCGGGCGACAGCGGAGAGCCCCTACAGCATTGACGCCAACCTATGGGGCCGCAGCGTGGAGACCGGGATCCTGGAGGACCCCTGGGTCTCTCCGCCGGAGTCCGCATACGAGTGGACCTCGGCCCCGGAGTCCGCTCCGCCCGAGGGGGCCGAGGTCGAGATCCACTTCGATGCGGGCGTCCCCACCCGCGTTAATGGCGAGGAGCTGTCCGGGGTTGAGCTCGTGGAGGCCCTCAACCGCTTGGCGGGCGCCCACGGGTTGGGCCGGATCGACCACGTCGAGGACCGGCTGGTGGGGATCAAGTCCCGGGAGATCTACGAGGCTCCGGCGGCGGTGGTGCTGGACCTGGCCCACCGGCAGCTGGAGGCGCTGACCCTGCCCCGGGACGTGCTGCGCTTCAAGCGGCTGGTGGCTGACGAGTGGGCCCAGCTGACCTACGACGGCCTCTGGTTCTCCCACCTGCGGCAGAGCCTGGGTGCCTTCGTCGCCAGCACCCAGCCCCTGGTCACGGGCGAGGTGCGGCTGCGCCTCCGCCAGGGGGCGCTGACGCTCTTGGGCCGGAGCAGCCCCAGCTCCCTCTACCGGC
>JAJZGN010000095.1 GCA_021798435.1 bacterium
CTCCTGGTCCGCCCGGTAGTGGACGCCCTGGCCGTCGCCCTGGGGGCCCTGATCGGGTACCAGTACCGCTTCCACATCTCCGGAGTCCCCATCCCCGGGGGCCAGGTCCCATCCTTCCAGCAGTACGCCATGGCGGTGCCGGTGGTCGTGGGCCTCTGGCTGGTCACCTTCCTCTCCACCGGCCGATACCGGCTGCGCCGGGGCCAGTCCTACGTGGACGAGATCCTCTCCTCGGCGGGCTCGGTGGCGCTGTTCGTGATCCTGGCTCTGGCGCTGGAGGGGCTCTATCGGGGCTTCCCCTACTCCCGCCTGGTGCTGGCGGACGCCTCTATCGCCGCCCTCATCCTCTTCATGGTCGACCGGGCCGTGGTTCGGGTGGTGCAGAGCGCGCTGCTTCGGTCGGGGTACGGGGCGATCCGGGTGCTCCTGGTGGGCGGCGGGGAAGCGGCCGAGCTCCTCATCCGTCGGCTGCGCATGTTCCCCGAGTACGGCTACCGGCTGGTGGGCCAGGTCGTGGTCCCGGGCCAGCCCGACCCCTCGCCGGACCTGAACCTCCCCAGCCTCTCCATGGAGGACGGTCTCGGCCGGGTGGTGGAGCGGGAGCGCTGCCAGCTGGTGGTGCTGGCGGGAGCTGGCCCGCACGAGCAGCTGTTGGAGATGGCCCGGGCCTGCCTGGAGCGGGGCGCCGAGGTGAAGGTGGCCCCAGATGTCCTGGAGATCATGACCAGCGCTGCTGGCAGCGAGGAGGTGGCCGGGATCCCTCTGCTGGGAGTGAGGCCCAACCGGCTGGTGGGCGTCAACCTCATGCTGAAGCGGGCCTTCGATGTGGTCGGGACAGTGGTCCTGGCGGTTCCGGCGGTGCCGGTGGTGGCGGTGTGCGCCCTGGGGATCATGGCCACCTCCCCGGGATCTCCCTTCTACGGCCAGGAGAGGCTGGGCCACCGGGGGAGGAGGTTCCGAGTCTGGAAGCTACGTTCCATGGTCTCGGACGCCGAGAGGGAGACCGGGCCGATCATGACTCGCGAGGACGACGACCGCCGCACCCCGGTGGGCAAGGTGGTGCGCCGGTTCAGCCTGGACGAGCTGCCCCAGCTCTGGAACGTGTTCAAGGGTGAGATGAGCCTCGTGGGACCCCGTCCGGAACGGCCCTTCTTCGCCCGCCAGTTCGAGCAGGAGGTGCCGCGCTACCGGGAGCGCCTCGAGGCGCTGCCCGGGGTGACCGGGTGGGCCCAGGTCAACGACCTCCGCCAGGGCTCCGGGATCGAGGAGAGGGTCTTCTATGACCTCTACTACATCGAGAACTGGTCGCTGGCCTTCGACCTCAAGATCCTGCTCCTCACCCCCTGGCGGATCCTCTTCCACCGCCACGCCTACTGAGAGCGCCGGGCGTCTGGTACCTTGGCCGCGGTGAAAGGGCTCGTTCTCAGCGGGGGCAAGGGGACCAGGCTTCGCCCCATCACCCACACCGGGGCCAAGCAGCTGGTCCCGATCGCCAACAAGCCGGTTCTCTTCTATGGCCTGGAGGCGCTGGTGGAGGCGGGGATAGAGGAGATCGGCATCGTGGTCGGCGACACCGGCGACGAGATCCGCCAGGCGGTCGGCGACGGCAGCCGCTTCGGGGCCCGGGTGGAGTACATCCCCCAGCTGGAGCCCCTCGGGCTGGCCCACGCTGTCCAGGTGGCGCGCCGGTTCCTCGCCGGTGAGCCCTTCGTGATGTACCTCGGGGACAACTTCATCACCGGGGGGATCGGAGAGGTGGTCCGTCGCTTCGCCGCCGACCAGCCGGACGCCCTCATCCTGCTGAAGCGCATGCCCGAGCCCGAGCGGTTCGGGGTGGCGGAGCTGAAGGACGGACGGGTCGTCCGCCTGGAGGAGAAGCCCCGGCACCCCCGCTCCGACCTGGTCCTGGTGGGGGTGTACTGCTTCCAGCCCAGCATCATGGAGGCGGTGGACGCCATCAGCCCGTCGGCCCGGGGTGAGCTGGAGATCACCGACGCCATCCAGTGGCAGATCGACAAGGGGCGGCGCGTCGAGGCCCATGAGGTCCAGGGCCGGTGGATCGACACCGGCAAGATGGACGACCTCCTGGAGTGCAACCGGGTGGTGCTGGACCTCCTGGAGGAGCGGAGGCTGGGGACGGTCTCCGAGGACTCCCGGCTGCTGGGAAAGGTGATCGTCGAGGAGGGGGCGGAGATCATCGGCAGCACCATCCGCGGGCCGGTGATCGTGGGCGCCCACACCCGGGTGGTGGACTCCTTCGTGGGTCCCTTCACCGCGCTCTACCACCACGTGGTGGTGGAGGGAAGCGAGATCGAGCACGCCATCGTGCTGGAGAACACCGTGATCCGCGGGGTGCGCAAGATCGAAGACTCCCTGATCGGCAGGGATGTGGTGATCGAGCGGGGATCCACCCTGCCCCGAGCCCACAAGATGATGCTGGGCGACCACTCCCGGGTCAGCCTGGCCTGAGGAGGGTGCGATGGCCTGGCAGCGGCTGACACCGGAGCTCGAGGCGGTGCTCGAGGCGATGGCCGAAATCCCGGCTGCGGCGCGGCTCGGGGAGATCGACCAGGTCATGATCAAGTCCCTGACTCTTTACCACGACCAGCGGGGCTTCTTCACCGAGCAGCTGAAGCGCGGGGACACCGACGACCGCGGGAGGCCCTTCCTCCCTCCGGAGGAGTTCAGCCAGATGTCGCGCTCTCTGGCCTTCGCCCGGGGAGGCAACCCCCCGGAGCTGATCAAGGCCTTCCACTGGCATCGTCGGCAGTGGGATTACTGGGACATCGTCTCCGGGGATGCTCGGATCGTGCTGGTGGACCTCCGGCCGGACTCCCCGACCCGGGGCCGGATCCAGGTGCTGATCGCGGGCGAGCGGGCCCCCAAGGTGGTCGCCATCCCGCCGCTGGTGGCCCACGGATATCAGGTGCTCTCACTCCGGGATGTGGTGCTCTGCTACTACGTCACCCACCCCTACGACCCCCAGGACCCCGACGAGGGCCGGATCCGGTATGACGACCCCCGGATCGGGTTCGACTGGTCGGTGGAGAACATCTGAGGTGGAGGGAACCAGCTCCCAGCCCGGCCTTCCCCAGGACCTGCCGGGCCGGCTCCTGGTCGCCGGGGGGGCGGGGTTCATCGGCTCGGCCTTCGTCCGCCTCCTCCTGGCCCTCGACACCTCGCCCGAGATCACAGTCCTGGACAAGCTCACCTACGCCGGCAACCTGCGCAACCTCGAGGAGGTCGAGCACCACCCCCGGTACCGCTTAGTCCAGGGTGACATCTGCGACCGTGAGCTCGCCGACCGGCTCGGCGCCGAGGTCGACTGCATCGTCAACTTCGCCGCCGAGAGCCACGTCGACCGCTCCATCCTCGATCCGGACGCCTTCATCCGCACCGACGTTTACGGCACCTACTCCCTGCTGGAGGCCGCCCGGCGGCACCACCACCGCCGCTTCCTCCAGGTCTCGACCGACGAGGTATACGGCGACGTGGATGACCCCCAGCTCTCGGTCGAGTCCGACCCTCTGCGGCCCCGCTCCCCCTACTCGGCCAGCAAGGCCGGCGCGGAGATGCAGTGCCTCGCCTACCACGCCACCTACGAATTGCCGGTGGTGGTCACCCGCGGCTCCAACACCTACGGGCCCTTCCAGTACCCCGAGAAGATCGTCCCGCTCTTCGTCACCCAGGCTCTGGACGGCGGTCCCCTACCCGTCTACGGGGACGGCGGAGCCGTCCGCGACTACCTGTACGTCGACGACCACGCCCGCGGCATCGCCACAGTGCTGGCCCGGGGTGAGCCGGGGGCGGCCTACAACCTGGGACAGGGGGCCGAGCCGCTCACCGGGCTCCAGGTGGCGGACTCGGTCCTGGGCCTGGTGGGTGCGCCCCGCGAGCTGATCCAGCACGTGCAGGACCGTCCCGGCCACGATCGCCGCTACGCCCTGGACAGCTCCCGGGCCCGCGGCTTGGGCTGGGCCCCCGAGCTCGACTTCTCGTCCGGCATGGCCCGGACCGTGGCCTGGTACCGCCAGCGCCGGGACTGGTGGGAGCCCATCAAGTCGGGGGAGTTCCTGGAGTTCTACCGCCGCAACTACCGGCCCCTGGAGCCGGCCGGCCCGACCTCCTGAGCGCCGCCCAGCGAGTCCTGGTACTGGGAGCGGGCGGCCAGCTCGGCCGCGACCTGGTGCCCCAGCTTCTGGCCGCCGGCCACGAGGTGCTGGCGCTCGAGCGAAGAGACCTGGACATCGCCGAGGAGGGGGCGCTGTCCGGGCTCCTCGGCCGCTCCCACTTCGACCGCGTGGTGAACTGCGCCGCCTACACCAATGTCGACCGTGCCGAGGCCGAGCCCGAGCTGGCGGCGCGCTGCAACTACCGGGGTGCGGCGCTGGTGGCGGCGGCCTGCGCCGGGTCTGGGGTGCCCCTCTGCCACCTGAGCACTGACTTCGTCTTCGGCGGCGACGCCCCGGAGGGAGGAAGGGGGTGGGTGGAGTCCGACCCCGTGAGCCCCCTCGGGGTGTATGCCACCACCAAGCGTGAGGGGGAGCTCGCCTGCCTCGCCGCCGGGGGACCGCTCTATCTGGTGCGGACCTCCTGGCTGTACGGCACAACCGGGCCCAACTTCCCCCTCGCGATCCTGAGGAGGGCGGTCTCCGGCCAGCCGCTCCAGGTGGTCGCCGACCAGGTGGGCAGCCCCACCTGGACCTACGACCTGGCCCAGGCCGTCACCCGGCTGCTGGAGCTCCCCCCCTGCGGCCTCGTCCATCTTGCCGGGGGGGGTAGGGCCACCTGGCACCGGTTCGCCGAGGAGCTCCTGCGCCAGGCTGAGCTGGAGGTCACGGTGCGCCCGGTGAGCACCGCCGAGTGGGGGGCGCCGGCACCGCGCCCCCGGTTCTCGGTCTTGGAGAGTGAGCGGGGGGAGGAACTGGGGCTGGCCCCGCTGCGCGCCTGGGAGGAAGCGCTGCGGGAATATCTCAGCTCCGAGCCGGAGGTGGCCTCCCTCCTGGACCGCTCGGGCTGAGCCGTGACCGCGATGGATCCGGGCGGGGTGCGGGCGGTCATCTGCACCTACAACTCCCACCTCGACATCTCCCGGGCGATCGAGTCCTGCCTTCGGGAGGGGGTCTCTCCCGCGCACCTCACGGTGGTTGACAACGCCTCCTCGGACGGTACCCCGGAGCTGGTCCGCCGGCTCCATCCGGAGGTGAGGCTCCTGGCGGGGCCTCGCAACCTGGGCTTCGCCGCCGCGGTGAACCGCGGGACCAGGGATAGCGGCGGGGACTCCGTCCTGCTCCTGAACCCGGACGCGGAGCTGCAGCCAGGCGCTCTCAGGGAGATGCTGGTGGCGCTGGCCGCGGACCCCCGCCGGGGGGCGGTCTCACCTCGCGTGATCCGACCGGACGGCCGCCTGGACCCCGCCTGCCGGCGGCAGTTCCCCAGCCCCCAGGTGGCCCTTTGGCGGCTTGTCGGCCTGAGCCGGCTGTGGCCCAGGAGCCCCAGGTTCGGCGCCTACAACCTGACCCACCTGCCCACCGACCGGCCGATGGCCGTGGACAGCGGCACCGGCGCCTGCTTGCTGATCCGGCGCCCGCTCCTCGACGCCGTAGGCGGGCTGGACGAGGGCTACTTCATTTACGGGGAGGACCTGGAGCTGTGCTGGCAGCTGCACCAGCGCGGCGCTGAGGTCTGGTACCAGCCCACCGCGGTCGTCACCCATCGCAAGGGGAGGAGCTCGGAGCAGGTGGCGCTGCCCATGCTGGTTCACTTCCACCGCTCCATGTGGCGCTTCTACCGACTGCACTACCTGCGGGGTGCCGGGGCGGCGCTGGCGCCCGCGGTGGGGGTGGGGATCCTGCTGCGGCTCGCCACCCTCCTCGTCCTCAACTGGGCGCGTCCCCACCCCCGGGTGAGCCCGTGAGCGGGAACCCTGGGGTGGCGGCGATCGTGATCAGCTGGAACGGGGGCTCAGACCTGGTGGCCGCGCTCGGGTCCCTGGCGCGCCAGACCCTCCCGCCTTCCGAGGTGGTGGTGGTGGACAACGGGTCTTTGGACGGCAGCTCGGAGTGGGTGGCCGGGCAGCCCGGCGTCCGGCTGATGCGCAACCCGCGCAACCTCGGGTTCGCGGTGGCGGCCAACCAGGGGATCGCCGCCACCAGCTCTGAGCTGGTCCTCCTGCTGAACCAGGACGTGGTCCTGGACCCACCCTTCCTGGAGGTGGCCGCTCGCCGCATGGCCACCCACCCAGAGGCGGGGACGGTCGCCCCCCGCCTGCGCCGGGGAGTGGTCCTCGACAGCACCGGGCATCAGCTGCACAGCAGCCTCTGGGTCTCCAACCGGGCGCAGGGGGAGCCGGACGACGGCCGCTACGCCGAAGCTGAGGAGGTGTTCGGGGCCTCCGCGGCGGCGGTGCTCTACCGGCGGGAGATGCTGCAGGACGTGGCGCTGGATGGGGAGGTTTTCTGCGCCCGCTTCTTCGCCTACCTGGAGGACGTCGACCTGGACTTCCGGGCGCGCTGGCGGGGATGGTCCTGCTGGTACGAACCCGCGGCCACCGGCTCCCACCTCCGGGGCGGGAGCGGGCTGCACCGCACCGCCCCCATCGAGCGCCACGTCCTGGCCAACCGCTTCCTGCTCCTGGAGCGGGTGGCGCCACCCAGCTGGCGGCGGGGCCGCGGGCAGCTCCGCCCTCGGGCCTTCCTCCTCCTACGCTGTGGGCTCGCGGCGCGCCGTCACCCCACCGCGCTTCTCGGGCTTGTGGACGCTGCCCGGCAGCTGGGTTCGGCGCGCCGGGACTGGCGGCGGATCTGGCGTGGCCGGCGGGTGGAGGAGGGGGAGGTGCTCCGCTGGGCCACCCCGACTCCGTGGAGGCGCCTCCTCAGTCGCTCTAACTAGCCGTCAGGACGAGGGCCGAGGAGCGGGGCCAGGGTGGCCACCCTGGCCAGGTCGGAGGCGGAGAGGGTGCCCACCAGTTGGCCGTTGGCGACCACCAGAGCCCCTTGCTCGAGGCGGGGGCCGAGGCGCAGCAGCGCCGCCTCCAGATCCTCGTCCGGACACACCGTGGTGAGCTGCTCTGCGGCGAGGGCCACCTCCTCCAGCCTTCGCTCCGGATGCCCGGCTCGCACTGCCTCGTCCGCCCGGCCGCGGGGCAGATAGCCCATGGGCTCGCCGCCCACGCCGTGCAGCGCGTACAGCCCGGCACCGGGGCCGCCCGTCTCGGCCAGCTGCCCGCAGGTGAGCCAGCTGGGAAGGGTCGGCACCGGGCTGGACATGACGGCTGCGACCGGGACCTGTCGCAGCCGAGATCGGATGCCCACCTGGCGCCCCTCGGCGGCTCCCGCAGAGAGCAGGAACCAGCCGATGAGGGCGAGCCACAGGCCGTTCAGCAGGCCCCCGGCCAGGACCTCGAGTGCTCCCAGCGCGATCAGCAGATAGGCGAAGAACCGCCCCACCCGGACCGCGCCCGTCGTGCCCCGGTCCTTGGAGCCGGTGCGCCACCACACCCCGGCTCCCAGGAGCCGACCCCCGTCCAGGGGCAGGGCCGGCACCAGGTTGAAAACCCCGAG
>JAJZGN010000096.1 GCA_021798435.1 bacterium
CGCGCGACCCCGCCGGCGGCCGGCTCCCCGACCGGGGGCGCGACCTCCGGCGGTGGGGTCGGCCCCGCTCCGGCGACCGCCCCGCCCGTGGTCACCTCCGGCGGCTCCTGAGTGGACGGTGGTTGGTCCCGACTGGGAGGTATCCCCGGTGTCGACGGTGCTGGGCGCCCGGCCCTCGGCTCCACGGCCCGCGTCCTGGTGTCCGGAGGGGTCAAATTGACAGCAGCGCTGCGGGCGGCGGACCGGGTGATCACCCAGGTCGACGACCTGGTCAGCCGGTTCCGGCCCGACTCCGAGCTTTCCCGGGTCAACTCGGATCCCCGGCGCCGGGTCTCGGTCAGCGATGAGTTGGCAGGTTTGCTGAGCGATGCCCTCCACTGGGCGCGATCCACCGATGGTCTCCTGGATCCCACTGTTGGGGCCGCCCTGCTGGCCGCCGGGTACGACCGCGACTTCTCCCAGCTCGCCGGGTCGTCCAGCGCACCCGCCGCCACTTCGGAGCCGGCTCCGGGATGGCGCCAAGTCCAGCTCCAGGGTCGGGTCCTGACTCGGCCCCCCGGCCTGCTCCTGGACCTGGGTGCGACCGCCAAGGCCTGGGCCGCCGATCGCGCCGCCTCCCTGGCCGCGGCCGCCTCCGGAGCCGCATGCCTGGTCAGCCTGGGCGGGGACATCGCCACCTCAGGTCCGGTGCCCGCCGGTGGCTGGACGGTCAGGGTCGGCGACGACCATCGGAGGGGAGAGGAGGAGCCAGGGCAGACCGTCTGCCTTTACGCCCGGGGCCTGGCCACCTCATCGACCGCCGTCCGGCGCTGGCTCCGTCAGGGGAAGGCCCAGCACCACCTCATCGATCCTCGCACCGGGCGCCCCGCCGACGGGCGCTGGCGAACGGCCACCGTGGTCGCCGACACCTGCCTTCAGGCCAATGCCCTCGCCACCGCGGCCCTGGTCGGCGGTGACCGGGCTGAGGCCTTGCTGGGAAAGTTCGGCGCCGCCGCCCGGCTGGTTTCCAGGGACGGTCGGGTCGTCCATCAGGGCGGCTGGCCATGGCAGGGGGAGGAGCTGGCCTCCCTCACCGGGCAGGGGGGGCGCTGACGATGGGCACCGCTCTCGGCGGACCGATGACACTCTGGTATCTGGCCCGGGGGAGCGGGCTGGTGCTGCTGGCGGTGCTCACGGTCAATCTGGTCCTGGGGATCGCCATTCAGGGGGGGTGGCACCCCGGGAGCTGGCCACGCTTCGCGGTGCAGGCGATGCATCGCAACCTGGCCCTGCTGGCGGTGGTGCTCCTGATCATCCACGTGGCGACCATCGAGCTGGACCCGTTCGTCCCGGTCGGCTGGTGGGCGGCCCTGGTGCCGTTCGTGAGTCCCTACCGGCCATTCTGGCTGGGGCTCGGCACCCTTAGCCTGGACCTCCTGGCCGCGGTCGTGGTGACCAGCCTGCTGCGCTCCCACCTCGGGCCCAGTTGGTGGCGGGTTACGCACTGGCTCACGTATCTCTCCTGGCCGGTGGCCGTTCTCCATTCGCTGGGTACCGGCAGCGACACCAGGCTCACCTGGGTCTTCGGGTTCGAGGTGGGGTGCGTGGGACTGGTGGCGGCAACTGTGATCTTCCGCGTCGCCCGGGCCACCCGGCCCCGGGCGGCGGTGCGGGGCCTTCTCATGGCGGCGGTCGCGTCCACCCCCATGGCCGTCCTGGCCTGGTCGGCGGCGGGGCCGTTGCAGAGCGGCTGGGCCCGGCGGGCCGGGACTCCCACCGCGGTACTGGCCTCGGCAGCGCCCCCCGCCACCGGCGCCCGGGGCCAGGCATCCGTCCCGGCGCCCTTCACCGCTCGGTTCCTGGGCTCGGCCACCGCCTCTCCAAGGGGCCAGGAGGAGACGATCAGCATCTCCGGCCGGGTGCAGGGAGGAGATGGAGGCCGGCTGGCGGTCTCACTGGTCGCCACCCAACTTCCGGACGGGACCGTCGCGGTTGACCGGGGGACGGTCACCTACCGGCCGGCCGCCGGGTCTCCGGTCTACACCGGCTCGGTCCTGTCGGTGGGGCCCGGTTCCCTCATCCTTAGGCTCACCGCCCGAGGAGGCACCGCGGTGCCGGCCGAGCTGACGATCAACGGTCCGGTGCCCGCCTCCTCGGTATCGGGGCTGCTGTACCTCGGCAGCGCCCCCGCCGGCCGAGCCGGGGAGGACGGAGGGCAGGACTCGTGAGTCTGCTGGCCACGGCCGCACCACCCGAGCTGGGTCTGCCTCGGACCGGGCCCTGGACCCAGCGCCTCTTGGCAGGAGCCAAGCTGGCCGCACCCGAGCCGATCGCCAACCACGCGAGCAGGCTGGGGGGCGGCATCACCGACTGGACGGGACGGGCGGGGCCCGAGCAGCTCCTGGACCGAGTGCGGCTCTCGGGACTGCGCGGGCGGGGAGGTGGCGGCTTCCCGACCTCCGAGAAGCTGGCCGCGGTGCGGCGTCACGGCCCGGGATCGGTGGTGGTGGTGAACGGGGCGGAGACCGAACCGGCAGCCGCCAAGGATGACCTTCTCCTCCGCCTCCGGCCCCACCTGGTCCTGGACGGGCTGCTGGCGGCGACCCGGATCCTCGGCGCCCGGCGGACCTTTCTGGTGGCCCGCTCAGCTCAGGCGGTGGCGGCGCTGGAGACAGCGCTCCGGGAGCGTCCGGACATTCAAATCCCGGTCGAGGTGGTACGCGGGCCGGTGAACTTCGTGGGGGGTGAGGAGTCCGCTCTGATCCGCTGGCTGGAGGGCGGCCCCGCCCTTCCCCGATACCAGCCTCCCCGGGTGGTCGACCGGGGCTGGCGGGGGTTGCCGACCCTGGTGCAGAACGTCGAGACCCTCGCCCACCTCGGCTTGGTGGTGCGGCTCGGACCGGAGTGGTTCCGGGGGGAAGGGACAGCCGACGAACCGGGCACCATGCTCCTGACCCTCAGCGGAGCCGTGATGGCGCCCGGGGTCTACGAGGTGCCCATCGGCACCTCCCTGCCCCAAATCCTCCATGTGGCCGGTGCCGATCCGGGGGCGGTGGCGCTGCTGGTGGGCGGATACTTCGGCTCCTGGCTCCGAGCGCCCCAGGTCCGGGACCTCTCGCTGTCACGTGGGAGCCTGCGGCCGGCCGGGGCGAATCCCGGTGCCGGGGTCCTCCACCTCCTTCCGGAGGGCACCTGCGGACTCAGAGAGTCAGGGCGGATCCTGGCCTGGCTGGCGGCTCAGGGCGCCCGTCAGTGTGGGCCCTGCGCCTCCGGCCTTCCGGCTCTGGCGTCGGCCCTTGGCGAGGCGGTGGCCAGCGGGTCTGAGGCGGCGCTGGCGCGGCTGGACCGTTGGGGCAACCAGATCGAGGGCAGAGGCGCCTGCCGGCATCCGGACGGGGCCGTGAACCTCGCCCGCTCTGCGGCGCGGGCCTTCCCAGACGAGCTGGAGCGCCACCGAGAGGGGGCTTGCGGTGGCAACCGGAAGTTGTCGCTGCCCCTGCCCGCGGCATCGGATCCTCCGTGAGCCGCCGCTATCTCCACGTGGACCCCACCCTCTGCGTGGGCCACCGGCTGTGCGCGGAGATGCTTCCTGAGCTGATCACCCTCGACGACTTCGGCTATCCGATCATCTCGCCGGAGCCATTGCCAAGCCACCTGGGGCGGCTGGTCAGGCGCACCGTCGGCGCGTGCCCGGCGCTGGCCCTCGCCCTGGACGGAGCCGCCCCCCGGAGGGCACGCCGGGACGAGACCCGCCCCTGGCCACCTTCCGGCTGAGACAATCTCCGAGTGTCCGCACCCTTCACTGTGTCCCGCGACGCGCCGGGGGAGGATCCCGCGAGGCCGTGGGGGCCGTACCTCTCCCTCCGCCAGTGGGGCACCGTCCGGGAGGACTACAGCGCGGACGGGGATGCCTGGGCCTATTTCCCCTTCGAGCACAGCCGGCTCAGGGCGTACCGGTGGGGGGAGGACGGGCTGCTCGGCATTTCCGACCGCCGGCAACTGGTCTGCCTCGGGCTGGGTCTCTGGAACGGGGCCGACCAGATCCTCAAGGAGCGGCCCTTCGGGCTCACCAACGCCGAGGGCAACCACGGCGAGGACGTCAAGGAATACTGGCACTATCTGGACGCCCTCCCGGACTCCAGCTACCTGGCCGCCGTCTACCGCTACCCGATGGCGGCCTTCCCCTATCAGGAGCTTCGGGAGCGAAATCGGGAGCCGGGCCCCGAGCTGAAGTTGCTCGACCTCGGTTTCTTCGAGGATGGCCGGTACTTCGACGTCCAGGTGGAGTACGCACAGGACTCACCCACCGTCGTTTGCTGCCGGGTGACCGTCAGCAACCGCAGCTCGGCGCCGGCGCGGCTCCACCTGCTCTCCCAGGTGTGGCTGCGCAACACCTGGTCGTGGTCCGCGCAAGTGCCGCCCCGGCTGGCGCTCCGGAACGGGGGAGTGAAGCTAGATCATCCGGACTTCCCGGGCTACCGGCTGGCGCTCGACCCGGGCGCGACATTCCTCTTCTGTGACAACGAGACCGACATGGCCCAGCTCTTCGGAGCTCCGGGGACGACGCGGTACCCCAAGGGTGCAATAGGAGATGCGGTGGTGCGCCAGGATCCCAGCCTCTGCAATCCCGCCATGGAGGGGACGCGGGCCGCGGCCCAGTTCGTGCTCGAGCTCGGAGCGGGGGAGAGCCAGGTCGTGCGCTGGGTCTGGGGGGATCGGGAGGAGCTGTCGGCCGCGCTCGTGGACGCGGTGTGTGATCGCCAGCAGGCCGCCGCCGCCGCCTACCACCTGCGCTCCGCCCCCCAGGCCTGCGACGACGACGACCGGCTGATCCTGCGGCAGGGGCTGGCCGGCCTGGTCTGGACCCAGCAGTACTACGAGTACGAAGTCGGCCGCTGGCTGGACGGGGACCCGGCCGAGCCCCCGCCTCCAGCGTCACGTCTTGGGGGCAGGAACGCCAGCTGGGGAGGCTTGCGGGCGGCGGACGTGATCGTGATGCCGGACAGCTGGGAGTACCCCTGGTTCGCCTCCTGGGATCTGGCCTTCCATGCTCTGGCGCTGCAGCCGTACGCTCCGGAGCTGGCCAAGCGACAGGTGCTGCTGTTGCTGCGTCCCGACTACACCCGGGAGGATGGACAGCTTCCGGCCTACGAGTGGAACTTCTCCGACTCCAATCCCCCGGTGCACGCCGCCGCGGTGTGGCAGATCTACGTCCGCGAGCGGAATCGCACCGGCCGACCCGACCGGGAGTTTTTGGAGCGGGCCTTCCTGGCCCTTTTGTTCAACTATGGGTGGTGGGTCAACCGCCGGGATGTGAGCGCCCACGACATCTTCGCCGGCGGCTTTCTGGGGTTGGACAACATCTCCGCGGTGGACCGCAGCCACCTTCCTTCGGGGGCCGAGATCTGGGAGGCGGACGCCACCGCCTGGGTGGGGATGTTCGCGGTGAAGATGTTCCGGATCGCCGCTGAGCTGGCGGTGGAGGAGCCGCAGTACGAGGACATGGCCATCCGGTTCTTCAACCACTTCGCCCATATCGCCCAGGCGCTGAACGGCGACAATGGGCAGCCGGGGCTCTGGGACGAGACCGAAGGCTTCTATTACGACCGGCTGAGGCTGGCCGACGGGCGGAGCGAGGTGCTGCGGGTTCGCAGCCTGGTCGGCCTGCTGCCGCTGGCGGCCACCGAGGTGGTGCATCAGCACACCCTGGACCGCCTTCCCCGGCTGGCTCGCCAGCTGGCGGCCGCCCAGGAGCAGCGGGCCTTCCACTACCGGGCGGCCGGAGATGATCCCTATGCGGTCCTCTCCCTGCTGGGCCCGGAGAGGCTCCACCGCCTCCTGGACCGGCTTCTGAGCCCCGAGGAGTTCCTCTCCGACTTCGGGCTGCGGTCCCTGTCCAAGGCGCACCAGCGTGAGCCCTTCCACTCCCAACTGGTGCCGGAGATGCCTCCTGTCCGGTACGAGCCGGGGCCGGCAGAGGAGCGGATCATGGGTGGCAACTCCAACTGGCGGGGGCCGATCTGGCTGCCCACCGGATACCTCTTGATTCAGGCGCTGCGCCTCCTGGGGGTCGGCCTGGGGCCTGGCTTCACCCACGAATTCCCCGCCCTGAACGGTCCTGCGCTGAATCTGACGGAGGTGGCCGACCGGCTGGCGGGGCGCACCGTCTCGATCCTGCGCCGGGGGGCGGATGGACGACGCCCCGTGTTCGGGGGCTACTCGAAGTTCCAGGAGGATCCCACCTGGCGGGATTGCCTGCTCTTCCACGAGTACTTCCACGCCGATGACGGGAGCGGCCAGGGGGCTTCGCACCAGACCGGGTGGACGGCTCTCATCGCCCTTCTGGTGGATGAGTTGGGGCGGCCCTGGCAGCCTCCTCGGGTCCTCTGAGGTAGGGTTCGGCGACCCCAGCCGAAAGCCACGGAGCCGTGGCCGCGATGGCCAGCCCCGGGCCAGCCGCAGCCGGCGCCTGCCTGCCACCCCACGTCCTCAACCTTGCGGACATCGGCCCCCTCACCACTGCCGCTGGTGGGAGCGCCCTGCTACGGGACCAGACGCCGCCACTCGTTCACCGCGTGGGCTGGCTTCGGGTTCTGGCGACTCTCAGGGATACCAGACCGGCGCCGAGGTCGCCGTGAGCGAGAGGTTCTGGGTCACCTGCTGAGGTGCCCCCGGCTTGGCGCTGCCGGCCTTGGGGACCCAGTAGAGCTGGAAGGGGAGGGCCCGCTCCGGTACGTTCATGAAGACCAGGCTCTGACCGTTGGGAGCCCAGGTCGGCATTGCGGCCATCGGGCCCGGGGAGAGCTCCACGAGAGCTCCCAGGGTGGTGCCGTTCCAGCTGGCCACCTCAAGCGTCGAGGTCTGGAGCTGGTTGTTGGAGCAGATCATGGCGATCTCGGTGCCCTGGGGGTTCAGGGCGGGCTCACTGCAGTTCTGGGCCGGGGTGGTGAGGTACTGGGGCTGGGCCCCGGGGGAGGTGACCAGGGCCAGCTGGGAGTAGACGGCGCCGGTGCTGGTGTCGGTGGCGTACTTGACGTAGATGAGAGACCCGTTGGCCAGCGGCAGCGGCTCCACGTCCCCCCCCTGGTAGTAGAGGTTGGAGAGGCTCCAAACCGTGGTGCTGGATCCCGGACTGGAGAGCGGTCCTGAAAGGATCTCGAAGTCCACGTTGTAGTTGGCGTAGGGGTCGATCCAGTTCCAGGCATAGAAGAGGCTCTGCCCATTGGGGCTGACCCGCGGGTAGTAGACGAAGTGGTTGTTGAAGTAGCTGGAGGAGCTCTCCTGGAGCAGGGTGCGGATCACCTGGCCGCCCGGGCTCAGGAGGTAGAGGTTGCTGTAGCCGTTGCCCTTCTCCACCGCCAGGAGGTCCCCCCCGGTGGCGGGGGCCACCTGCACCCAGTTGCCGGGCGGGGTGTTGAGCCTGGTGAAGTGCAGCCCCTCAAGGCTGTACAGGGAACCTCCCTGGGCGAGGTACACGGTCCCAGGCAGCGCGAGCAGGGCCTGGGACTGGACGGGGTCCACTGCATGGTTGGCCTTGC
>JAJZGN010000097.1 GCA_021798435.1 bacterium
ACAACTTGTCAAGGGTGATGGTCACGGGTGTTGGGCAGCACCGGCGATGCCCCTGGCGATGGAGGCGCGGTCGAGGGTGGGGACTGGTGTGGCTCGCAGCGCCGTCGCCATGGGGCAGGCTCGCCAGGGGCTCGGGCGCCGTACCGCGACGGGAATCCGGACTCGGTCTCAGCGGCCGCCCTGAGCAGGCAACGGGTGGCCGCGAAGCGCCGCGAACATTGGTTTGCAACTGCACCCCGAGCCTGCTACCATCCTGCGAGCAGATGTTTGCCCGCGCGCGGCCCCCAAGGAGATCGCCATGAAGCTGGACTCCCTCAGCCCTCGGCAGCGCCAGATAGTCGAGTACCTCCGTGATCGTGCGCGGGCGGGCGCCTATCCCCCATCGGTGCGCGACATTGGGCGCGCCGTAGGGCTCACCTCAAGTTCAACCGTCCAAACACACCTCAACACCCTGGAGCGCCTCGGGGTGATCCACCGTGACCCTACGAAGTCGCGGACCGTGACCCTCTCCGAGACCATGGACGCGCGGCAGCGGCTGGCCGCGGCCAGACCCCTTCCCTTGGTGGGACAGGTTGCCGCCGGGGCACCACTCCTAGCGGAGCAGAACATAGAGGACCAGATTGTGGTCGGGCCGGAGATTGCCGGCGGCGAGGACTCCTTCCTGCTCCGGGTGCGTGGCGACAGCATGACCGGGGATGGGATCTTCGACGGTGACCTGGTCGTGGTCCGGCCCGGCCCTCAGGCCGAAGAGGGATCCCTGGTTGTCGCCCGGGTGGACAGCGGCCTCACGGGCGAGTCGGAAGTCACTGTGAAGCGCCTGTTCCGTGAACCGGGACGGGTCCGCCTCCAGCCCTCCAATCCGGCCTATGAGCCGATCTACGGCCAGGACGTGCTGATCGAGGGGCGCGTGGGGGCTGTGATTCGCCTGGTGCGATGATCTGGCTTGCCTACGGCCGGTCCTGGCGCTGAGAGATCTGCTCCCAGAGGTCGTCCGGCATCCTGCCGGTGACGCGGATCCCTTCCGCCGTGAACTCCTCTGAGTCCACAACCCCATAGCGACGCCAGAGGTCGAGGGCGGAGCGCTCCCGATACGGGAACACGGCCTCGGCGGCTGCCCAGCGGGACGAGAGGGCCCGCGAGAGCAGCCCGCGCAATTCGGGGAGGCCCTCTCCCGTGCTGGCGCTCACCAGCCCCACGCCAAGGTAGCGCTCCGAGGAGTACATGGAGAGGCGCTGTCGAGCCTCGGCACTGCAGAGGTCGATCTTGTTCACCGCCAGGACCATTGGTGGCCCTGAGATTCCGAGGTCCTCCAGGGTGGAGTGCACGGTCTCGAGCCGGGCGCTGGCGCCGACCCGGCTGGCGTCCAGCACGTGAAGTAAGAGGTCGGCTTCGGCCACCTCCTCCAGGGTGGCCCGGAAGGCCGCGACCAGCTCCGCCGGGAGCTTCTGTATGAACCCCACCGTGTCCACTAGGAGGGTCAGTGGACCGACCCCGAGGTCTATGGCGCGAGTGGTGGGATCCAGGGTGGCGAACATCTGATTCTCGGACCGGGCCCCTCCCGCCGTGAGGCTGTTCAGGAGCGAGGACTTACCGGCATTGGTGTAGCCCACGAGGGCGATGGTCTGGAAGGGCCGGCGCTTTCGTCCCGCCCGGTGCAGAGCCCGGCTGTCGCGCACTTGGCCCAATTCGCGGTCCAGGACTCGGAGCCGGGTGCGGATCCGGCGGCGGTCGGTCTCCAGCTGCTGCTCACCGGGCCCCCGGGTGCCTATCCCGCCACCGAGTCGGGAGCGGGGCTGGCTCCCGGTGAGCCGGGGCAGGAGGTGGCGAAGCTGGGCGGCCTCCACCTGGATCCGTCCCTCCCGAGAGCGGGCGTGTTGGGCGAAGATGTCTAGGATCAGACCGGCCCGGTCCACGATCGGAACCCCGAGGGCGTCCTCCAAGTTCCGCTGCTGTCGGGGGGAGAGCTCGTCGTTGGTGATCACCAAGCCGAAGTCCAGCTCCGACCGCAGCGCCCGGATCTCCTCCACCTTGCCTCGGCCGAAGAACAGCGCCGGGTCGACGTTGGCCCGCCGCTGGATCGCGGAGCCCACCACAACCGCCCCGGCTGTGGTCGCCAGCTCCACCAGCTCCTCCATCTCCCCCTCCGCCCGAGCCACGGCCGGCTCCCCCGGAGCCCAGGCGAGCAAGAAGACCTTCTCTCCCCGCTGCTGGCGGGCCTCGTCGAATACCCTCACCGAACCGCTACCGGCTCTCGACCCAGAAAGAGCGAGACGACCTTTTTGGCGGCGGCGGCGGAGGCAACCCAGGTGAGCTGAGACTCCGACCGGAGCCAGGTCAGCTGGCTCCGCGCGTACCTCCAGGTCCGCCCCGAGATGGCCCGGGCCGCGTCGGCTGCGGAGAGGCGGCCGTCCACCCAGGCGAGACCCTCGCGGTAGCCGATGGCGATTTCCGCAATTGCCTGGTCCGGCCACCCCTGGCCGCGCAGGCGGGAAATCTCCTCCGCCAGGGGAGCCGCGATCAGGACCCGGGCCCGAGCATCGATCCGGGCGCGGAGGTCTTCTCGCTCGGTCCGGACCGCCAGCCGTGCCACGGACCACATGGGGCTCCGGGCGACAGGTTGCCGCCCCGCCCGGGCCAGCTCTAGCGCCCGCTCCACCCGCCGGGGATTGCGAAGGTCCACGGCGGCCGCGACCTCGGGGGCGAGCTTGGAGAGCGCCTCTGCCGAGCCCTCCCTCAGAGCGGCAGAGGGGGGAAGTCGGCCGAAGTCGAAGCCGCCCAGGAGGCCGCGAACATAGAGGCCGGTTCCTCCCACGACGATGGGGAGGTGGCCGCGTGACCAGATCTCGGCCATGACCTCTCTGGCCCGCTGGGCGAACAGGGCGGCGCTGTAGGGCTCTCCGATCCGGCGCCAGTCCAGGCCGTGGCAGGGGACCCCTAGGAGCTCCTCAGCGGTCGGCTTACACACCCCAACCTCCACCTCCGCGATCGCCTGCCGAGAGTCGGCATTGATCAGCTCGCCACCAAAGGTCAGCGCCAGCTCCACTGCGATGGAAGTCTTTCCCGACGCCGTCGGCCCCATCACCGCGATGGCCGCCCGCTGGCCGGCGCCTGTCACTGGCGGTGGAAGGCGGCCAACAGGAGCCCCTCCCCCATCATGAGGACTGCCGGGCGGCCGTGGGGACAGGTGATCCCCCCCTTGGTATGCGCCAGCGAGGTCAGGAGCGCCCGGATCTCCTCCGGCGCCAACGGGTCGCCGAAGCGCACCGCGCTGTGACAGGCGAGCAGGGCGGCCATCCGGTGCAGCTCGCCTCCCGAGGGAAGGGCATCCCGCCTCGTGAGCGCGTCCAGAAGCGCGGCCCCGGCTCGCGCGGCCGCCATCCCGGCCGGGACCGCGGCGCACCTCAGGGTCCGCTCACCGAACTGTTCCACCGCGAAGCCGGCCCGGGAGAGCTCATCCTGGATCTCTGCATCGAAGTCGCAGCCCGATGGGAGATCCACCAGCACCGGTTCCACCAATCCCTGGGAATCCACACCCGGCCGCCCTTCCACTAAGGCGTCCAGGTAGCGCTCGTAGAGGACCTTCTCATGCACAGCGTGCTGGTCCAGGATCGCCAGACCTGCCGGCGTCTCAACCACCAGATAGCGGTTGTGGGCCTGCCCCAAGGACTTCCAGCTCCCCGCTCCCACCAGCGACCAGGTGTCGCTGGGACCGTCCTGGGGAGACGGGGGCCGATCAGCCCAGAGGCCCTCCAAGGGGCGGGTGGCGGAAGCCATCGGCTCAATCCGGCTCTGAGGAGGCGAGGCCTTGGGATCGATCGATGCCGGAACAGCGCGGCGCAGGGCTTGCCAGCAGGCCCTCTGCAGCCAGTCGTAGACCACCCCCTCGTCCCGCAGGCGGACCTCACGCTTGGTGGGGTGGACGTTCACGTCCACGGCGAGGGGGTCACAGCTGAGCTGGAGAACCGCGATGGGGTGGCGATCCACCTCCAGCATCCCTCGATAAGCGGCCTCCACGGCGGCCAGCAGCGAGCGCTGCTGCACCCGGCGTCCGTTCACGAACAGTACCGTCCCCTGGCGATTGGCCAAGGTCTGGTCGGGGCCGCAGATCGCGCCCCAGACGCTCACCGGCTCACCCCGGGCTTCCACCTCCACCGCCGCCCGGCGCGCCGCCTCGCCGAACACCGACGCCAGGGCGTCGGGGAGATTGCCGCTGCCCGGTGTGCTGAGAACCATCCGCCCCTGTGAGCGGAGCAGAAAGCGGACCAGGGGGCGCCCGAGCGCCGCATCGGCCACGACTCGGTGGCACGCGGCTGCCTCGGACCGGGGCGAGCGCAGAAAGGCCCGCCGGGCAGGCAGGGTGTGGAAGAGCTGGCGGACTGTGATGGTGGTGCCGACCGGTCCCGCGGTCACCGTCGGCCCCCTCATCCCTGCGGGCCCCACCTTCACCTCATGGCCCCGGGTCGCCCTGCGCTCGCGGCTGATGGCCACCACCTCCGCCACGGCGGCGATGCTGGCCAGGGCCTCGCCCCGGAATCCCAGGGTGGCGACGACTGCCAGGTCCTCGGCCGAAGTGAGCTTGCTGGTGGCGTGGCGCTCGAAGGCGGCGGCCAGCTCACCCTCCGTCATCCCCCAGCCGTCGTCGGTAACCCGGATGAGGTCGGACCCGCCACCCTCGATGTCGATTGTCAGCGCCCGCGCCCCGGCATCGAGTGAGTTCTCGATCAGCTCCTTGAGGACTGACGCCGGACGCTCCACCACCTCTCCGGCGGCGATCAGCTCGGCCACCTCGGGAGGGAGCCGCCGGATCCGCCCGGGATCGAGCGCCCCTTGATGGGACGGTCCCCCGGTCATCCGAGCACCGCCGATCGGCGCTGCCACTCAGACAGCTTCTGCAGCGCCTCGAGGGGAGTCATGCGGTCCACCTCGAGGTCCTTCAGCTCGTCAAGGACGGGGTCGACCGGAGGCAGCGGAAGGGGCAGCTGGGTTCCGCCCGCCGTCTCCTGGGCGAGGGGGCGTTGGCTTTCGTGCTCCCGCAGCACCTCCTCGGCCCGAGCCACCACCGAGGGGAGCACGCCGGCGAGCCGGGCGACGTGCAGTCCGTATGAGCGGTCGGCCCCCCCGGGGACCACCGTGTGCAGAAAGGTGACCTCGGGGTGGGGGCCGGAGCCCTCCTCGTGGACCTCCATCCGCTGATTGCGGAGCCCGGGCATCCGGTCGAGGGCCGTGAGCTCGTGGTAGTGGGTGGAGAACACGACGCGAGCCGGCGCGGAGGGCCGATTGTGCAGATCCTCGAGGATGGCCTGAGCGAGGCTGAGGCCGTCATAGGTGCTGGTACCCCGCCCCACTTCGTCGAGGAGGACGAGGCTGCGCCGGGTGGCCTCCCTGAGGATCTCCGCCACCTCGGTCATCTCCACCATGAAGGTGGAGCGCCCGCCTGAGATGTCGTCCTGAGCACCGACCCGGGTGAAGATGCGGTCCACAAGCCCAAACCGGGCCCGGGAGCAGGGAATTGGCGCCCCGATCTGACCCAGGAGGCACAGAAGCGCCACCTGGCGCAGGAAGGTCGACTTCCCCGCCATGTTCGGGCCGGTGATCAGCCAGATGCGCTCCCCCTCCCCGTCCATCCGGCAGCTGTTGGCCACGAACCTACCGGTGCCCACCGCCTGCTCGACCAGGGGGTGGCGGCCGTCTTCGAGGTCCAGCGCGAACGTGGCGTCGACCTCCGGGATGACCCACCCCAGCTCCACGCCGGTGACCGCCAGGGCGCAGATGGCGTCCAACTCCGCCAGTGCGCCGGCGGCCCGAGACAGTGGGGCGGCCTCCGCCGCCGCCTCCGCCACCAGCTGGCGGAGCAGCTCCATTTCGCGTCGGACGGCGCGCTCTCGGGCCGAGAGGACCACGAGCTCCCGTTCCTTGAGCTCGGCGGTCACATAGCGCTCGGCGCCCACCAGCGACTGGCGGCGTTGATACTCCGGGGGCAACTGCTCCTGGGCGGAGCGCCTGACCTCGATGTAGTAGCCGAAGACCCGGTTGTAACCGACCTTCAGGGTCCGGATCCCAGTCCGGGTACGCTCCTTGGCCTCAAGATCGGAGATGTACTGCCGGGCACCCCGGCTCTCGTCGAGGATCGAGTGCAGCTCAGGGTCCTGCTCGGGCCGGATGAACCCTCCCTCGCGCGGGTTCAGAGGGGGATCGGCCACGAGCAACTGGGTGAGCCTTTCCGCCAGCTCCAGAGGAGCCTCCGCCAGCGACTGGGCCAGGTGCGCCAGCCGAGGGTCAAAGGTGGTCGAGGCGGCCTGGGCCAGCTGGGGAAGCAGGCGCACCGTCGCGGCCAGGGACTGCAGGTCCCTGGGGCCCGCCAGCCCATGCGCACAGCGCCCGGTCAGCCGCTCCAGGTCTCGGCACTGCGCCAGCACGCCCACCAACTCGGCCCTCGCCCTCCCGCGATCCATGAGCGCGGCGACCGCGGCCTGCCGGGAGTGCAGCGGCTCGAGCTCGGCGAGGGGCGTCAGCAACCAGGCCCTGAGCTTCCGGGACCCCGCGGCGGTCCGACACCGATCCAGGAGGCGCAGGGCGGTCGGACCCCCGGTCGCCAGCGGCTCCACCAGCTCCAGGTTGCGCCGGGTATGGATGTCGAGTTGCATTGAGGAACCCGGCTGCGACCAGCTCAGCCGCAGGAAGGTCGTGTCGCCGAGCAGGCGCGCGGACCGGCCGTAGGTCACCAGGGCCGCCAGGGCGCCGAGGGCAGGCGACGGGCCCGCGCCCCCCTGCCCGGCACCCGGGGCCAGGCCCAGGCTCTCAGCCAGCTTGAGGCCGTCAGAGAGGTCGAAGTTGGCCCTTGGACAGGGGGTGAGGGCCAGCCGGGGCGGACACGGGACTCCTTCCGGCGCAGGTTCCGGGACCAGGACCTCGGCGACGTCCTGGGTCGCCAGCTGCGCCAGGGCTGCGGCGAGGTCGCCGGGCACCACGGTGAGCTGGCCCTCCCCGGTGCTGTAGTCCATCGCCGCCACCCCGATGCCGGCAGTCCCGGTAGGCAGAACTGCCGCACAGCGACGGGGCATGGTCGGTTCCAGGAGGGAGTCCTCGACCAGAGTCCCGGCGCTGAGCACCCGGGTGACCCGCCGCTGAACCAACTTGGCGCCAGGTCGCGCCTCTTCCACCTGATCACACACCGCCACCTTGAGGCCGGCCTCGACCAGCCGGCGGGTGTAGACGTCCGCGCTCTGGTGGGGAACCCCGCACATTGGGACCCTGCCACCGTGACCGAAGTCCCGGCTGGTCAGGGCCACTCCCAGGATCGGAGCCACCAGCACGGCGTCTTCCGCAAACATCTCGAAGAAGTCGCCCAGCCGGAAGAGGACGATGCAGTCCGGGTGCTTCCGCCACCCTATCGCC
>JAJZGN010000098.1 GCA_021798435.1 bacterium
GGACCTAAGGGCCGGCCTCACGCCCTGCGCGGTGGTGGCCACCGCTGGCACCACTGCCACCACCAGCGTGGATCCCATCCCGGCCATCGCTCAGGCAGCGTCCCGGCACCACCTCTGGCTCCACGTTGACGCGGCGCAGGGTGGCGTCGCCGCCATGCTTCCCGAGCGCCGCTGGGTCCTGGAGGGCGCCGACCGGGCCGACTCATTGGTAGTCAATCCCCACAAGTGGCTCTTCACCCCGATGGACTGCTCGGTCCTCCTCAGCCCGCATCCCGAAGCCATCCGGCAGGCCTTCTCCCTGGTCCCCGCCTACCTTGAGACCCCGGAGGCGGGCCGTGACTCTGGCCTGGGCTCCCGCAACCTGATGGACTTCGGCGTCGCCCTCGGACGTCGCCAGCGGGCCCTCAAGCTCTGGATGGTGATGCGCTACTTCGGCCGCTCGGGGCTGCAGCGGTTGCTCCGCTCCCACCTTCAGATGGCCGACTGGCTGCGCCTTCAGCTCGAGGGCGGCGAGGGGTGGGAGGTGATGGCCCCGGTCCCCCTGGCCACCGTCTGCTTCCGCCACCATCCGAAGGGCGCCGCTGACGAGCCGTGGCTGGAGGCTCACAACCGGGAGGTGATGCGCCGGGTGAACGACTCCGGGGAGGCCTTCATCTCCCACGCCGCCCCGGACGGGCGGTTTCTGCTGCGGGCCACCATTGGAGGCCTGCGGACCACCCCCGCGGATGTGGACCGCCTCTTCGCGGCGCTGCAGCTGGCCGCATCCGGCGGTGCCTGAGCCGGCGGGACTCCTCCGCGCTTTACGTCAACGTAAAGCAGGGAGTATCCTCAGCCCAGACACCTGAGCTGGGAGGATCCCTTGCCTGCCGCGTCCCCGCTGACCGCCCCTGACCCCTACCGGGGGAAGTGGGTCGCGCTCTCCAACACCACCCTCGGGATGCTCATGGTGGTGGTCAACTCCTCGATCACCCTGATCGCCCTCCCCGACATCTTCCGGGGCATCCATCTGAACCCCCTCACTCCCGGGAACACCGGCTACTTCCTCTGGCTGCTCATGGGGTACATGGTGGTCACCGCGGTCCTGGTGGTGAGCTTCGGCCGGCTCGGCGACATGTACGGCCGGGTGCGGATGTACAACCTCGGGTTCGCGGTCTTCTCCGCCTTCTCGGTGCTGCTCTCGATAACCTGGCTTGAGGGCCAGGCGGCTGCCCTCTGGCTGATCGCCATGCGCGTCATGCAGGGGGTGGGAGGGGCGCTCCTCTTCGCCAACTCCTCGGCCATCCTCACCGATGCCTTCCCCCCGGATCAGCGGGGGCTGGCCCTCGGGGTGAACCAGGTGGCGGCGATCGGTGGGTCCTTCATCGGCCTCATCCTGGGCGGGCTGCTGGGGCCGGTGGACTGGCACCTGGTGTTCCTGGTCTCGGTCCCCTTCGGCATCTTCGGCACGATCTGGGCGTACTTCAAGCTCGAGGAGCGGGGAGTGCGGGTGCGCTCCTCGATCGACTGGTGGGGCAACGTGACCTTTGCCGCCGGGCTGATCTCGCTGCTGGTCGGCATCACCTACGGGATCGAGCCCTTCGGCAACTCGACCATGGGCTGGACCAACCCCTCAGTCCTCACCGAGATTGGGTTGGGGCTGGTCCTGCTGGGACTTTTCCTCTACCTGGAGACCAAGGTGGACAACCCGATGTTCCGCCTCACGCTGTTCCGGATCCGGGCCTTCGCCGCTGGCAACGTGGCCAGCCTGCTCGCATCCCTGGGCCGAGGCGGGATCATGTTCATGCTGATCATCTGGCTGCAGGGCATCTGGCTGCCCGAGCACGGCTACAGCTTCGCCAGCACCCCGCTCTGGGCGGGGATCTACATGCTCCCGCTCACCGTGGGCTTTCTGGTCGCGGGGCCGGTCTCCGGTTATCTGTCGGACCACTACGGGGCCCGTCCCTTCGCCACCGGGGGGATGCTGCTGGCCGCGCTCAGCTTCGGGCTGCTCGAGCTGCTCCCCGCTGACTTCAGCTATCCGGTGTTCGCTTCGCTGCTTCTCCTCACCGGCCTCGCCATGGGGCTCTTCGCCTCCCCCAACCGGGCCGGGATCATGAACAGCCTCCCCGCCACCCAACGAGGCGCCGGCTCGGGCATGACGGCGACCTTCCAGAACTCGGCCCAGGTGCTCTCGATCGGGATCTTCTTCACCCTCATCATCACCGGGCTGGCGTCCCAGCTCCCGGGGGCGCTCTACCACGGCCTCACGGCTCAAGGGGTTCCGGCGTCGGCGGCCGCCCGGATCTCCCACCTCCCCCCGACGGGAGCCCTCTTCGCCGCCTTCCTGGGATACAACCCCGTGCACTCTCTGCTCGGGCCCCTGCTCCTCCACATGCCGCCCGCCAAGGTCGCCTACCTCACCGGCCGCACCTTCTTCTCCTCCCTCATCTCCACCCCCTTCATGGCTGGCTTCCCCGTGGCCTTCGACTTCGCGGTGGGGGCGTGCCTGGTGGCCGGGGTGGCCTCCTGGCTGCGCGGGGGCAAGTTCCACTACGAGGAGAGTGAGGCGGCCTTCGCCGCCACCAGCCACCGGACTCCCGGCAACCCGCCCCGGCCCGCCGCCGGGGGCCGCCTGCCTCAGGCCGAGAAGAGCCCGTCCAGGCGCCGGTAGCGCTCCCGCCGCCGGGCGGGGTCGAACCCTCGGGAGGTGAGCTCCAAGAGCCGAGACTCCAGCCGCGGGCGAAGTAGCCGGGCGGTCTCGTCCCAGTCGGTGTGGGCGCCCCCCGGGGGCTCGGGCACGATCTCGTCCGCGATCCCCCACTCCAGGAGGTTTGCCGCCTCCAGCCGGAGCGCGGCCGCGGCCTGCTGCTTGCGCCCCGCGTCCCGGAAGAGGATGGCGGCCGCGGCCTCCGGCGAGGCCACCGAGAGGAACGCGTGCTCCAGCACCAGTACCGAGTCTGCCAGCAAGGTGGCCAGCGCCCCCCCGCTCCCCCCCTCCCCGATGACCACCGCCAGGTAGGGCGTGGGGAGCGCCAGCTGGGCCTCCAGAGTTTGGGCGATGGCCCAGGCCTGCCCCCGCTCCTCGGCGGCCACCCCCGGGTAGGCGCCCGGGGTGTCGATGAAGCTGACCACCGGCAGCTTGAGGCGTCCCGCCAGGGTGAAGAGCCGCTGGGCCTTGCGGTAACCCTCGGGGTGGGCCATGCCGAAGTTGCGCTTGCCCCGCTCCTCCAGGGTCCTCCCCTTCTGGTTGGCCACCACCGCCAGCGGCTGGCCCCCCAGCCGTGCCAGCCCGATCACCACCGCGGCGTCGTCGCCGCCCTGGCGGTCGCCGTGGAGCTCTATGAAGTCGTCGAGGCAGCGCTGGACCAGGTCCAGGGAGTAGGGGCGGTCGGGGTGCCGGGATACCTCGACTTGGGCCCAGGCGGCCTGGGCGGCCTCGCCGGCGGCGGTGCCGCCCAGGTCCGCGGAGCTCACGCCAGCCGCCCGGCGCCCTCTACCGCGGAGGGTCCCAGCACCGCCAGCAGCCGACCCAGGACCTCGCGCAGCTGGCGGCGGTCGACCACCTGGTCGATCAGGCCGCGGGCGTGATGGAACTCGCTGGTCTGGAAGCCGGCGGGAAGCTGCTCATAGGTGGCCTGGGTGATCACCCGGGCCCCTGTGAACCCGATCATCGCCTTGGGCTCGGCCAGGATGACGTCGCCGAGGGCCGCGAAGCTGGCGATGCTGCCCCCCATGGTGGGGTCGGCCAGGATGGAGATGAACGGGACGTGGGCCTCCGCCAGCTCGTGGAGGGCGGCCACGCTCTTGGCCATCTGCATCAGGGAGAAGACCCCCTCCTGCATCCGCGCACCCCCAGAGGAGGTGACGCACACGAAGGGTCGCAGCTCGGCAGCGCTCCCCTCGATCGCCCGGGCCAGCCGCTCCCCGACGGCGGTGGAGAGGCTGCCCCCCAGGAAGCCGAAGTCGAAGGAGGCCAGCCCCACCGGATGCCCGCAGATCGAGGCCGCCCCGGTGAGAATGGCATCAGGGAGCTGCTGCCGCTGGCGGGCCTCCGCGAGCCGGTCGACGTAGGCCTTGGTGTCCACGAAGCCCAGCCGGTCCCGGCCGGCCAGATCCGGATCCCACTCCTGGAAGCTGCCCTTGTCGGCCAGCTGGCGGACCCTCTCGTGGGCGCTGATCCGGGAGTGGTGCCCGCAGGCGGGACAGACGTAGAGGCTGCCGGCGGCCTGCGCCATGGGGAAGTCCCGCTGGCAGGCACCGCAGGTGAATCCGGAGTCAACCGTTCGCGGACGAGCGTAGGCAGGGCTTATCGCCATCGGAGTCCTCCCTCGCGGACCCGCGGCCCGATCTCGACCACCGCTCCGGCCCCAGGTCTCACTGAAGGTTGAGTCCCAGAGCCCGGTAAAGGTTACGCTCCAGTTGGCCTCCACCCCGAGCCCGTAACCTAGCGGGGACGATGAGCCTTGCAGAGCACGTGGGCAATCCGTGGCGGGCGGGCGAGGGCGGCTCGCCCCCGGGCTGCCGGCTGGTGGCGGTGGGCAGCGCGCTCCCCGAACGCCGCCTGACCAACTCCGAGGTTGAGACCTTCATCGACACCTCCGATGAGTGGATCCAAAGCCGGACCGGGATCCGGGAGCGCCGGATCGCGGAACCCGAGGTCACGCTGGTGGGAATCGCCGCCCGAGCGGCGCGGGCGGCCCTGACCGCGGGGGGATGGACGGCGGCCGACGTCGACACGATCATCTGCTCCAGCAGCTCGCCGGACGAGACCTTCCCCTCGCTCGCCTGCCGGCTGCAGGCCGAGCTGGGCTGCCCCCACGGGGCGGCCTTCGACATCCAGGCGGCGTGCTCCGGGGCCATCTATGGCCTCGCCTTGGCCCAGTCGCTGATCCAGACCGGGCTCAGCCACCGGGTTCTCGTCGTGGCCGCCGAGCTGTTCAGCCGGCTCGTCGACTGGTCGGATAGGTCCACCGCGGTCCTCTTCGGAGACGGTGCCGGGGCCCTGCTGATCGGAGGGCCCGAGGAACCCGGCAGCGAGATCCTGGCCATCGACCTGGGGGCGGACGGCGCTGGAGCGGCTTCGCTGGGCACCTCGCCCGCTCCGATCACGGCGCTTCCGGAGGCGATCCCCGCGTACGCCAGGACGGAGCGTTCCCTGAACCGGGTGGTCTTCATGAACGGCCGCGAGGTGTTCCGCTTTTCCACCCGCATCCTGGAGCAGCTCATCGTCCGCCTCGGCGAGGCCGCGGGGTTGACCCCTGAGGAGATCACCCTGGTGGTCCCCCACCAGGCCAACTCGCGGATCCTGGCCACCGCCGCCGGAAGGGTCGGCATGCCCATGGAGCGCTTCGCGATCAACGTCGACCGGTTGGGGAACACCTCGTCCGCCTCGGTCCCACTGGCCCTGGCTGAGGCCGCCGCCAGCGGCCGCCTGGCCCCCGGAGCCGGGGTCTGCCTGGTGGCGTTCGGGGCGGGGCTCACTTGGGGTGGAGCCTTCCTGCGCTGGGGAGACACCGCGGTGCTGGTCGACGACCCCTCGGGGGATGAGGTGTCCGATCGGGGACGACAGGAGGCAGTGGAGTGACGCAGGCGGGGAGCGGAACCAGGATCGTGGTCACGGGAATGGGGGCTGTGACCCCGGTCGGTATCGGGGTGAAGGCGGCCTGGGAGGCGGTGTGCGCGGGCCGGAACGGCATCTACCGGATCCAGGGTTTCGACCCCGAGCCTTACGGGTCGCAGATGGCCGGCGAGGTTCGGGACTTCGAACCCACCGACTACGTGGACCGCAAGCAGGTCAGCCGCACCGCTCGCTTCACCCAGTTCGCCCTGGCCGCCACCCAGGAGGCGATGGACCAGTCCGGCCTGCCCATAGATGACTCCAACCGGGACCTTGTGGGGGTGATCGTGGGCTCGGGCATAGGGGGGCTCAAGGTCACCGAGGAGGCCACCCACACCCTGGCGGAGCGAGGCCCCCGAAGGCTGAGTCCCTTCACCGTCCCCATGATCCTGGCGGACATCGCCGCCGGGGAGGTGGCCATGCGCTTCGGGGCCAGTGGCCCCAACTTCGCCCTGGTCTCGGCGTGCGCCACTGGAGCCCACGCCATCGGGGAGGCCGCCGAGATCATCCGGCGGGGAGACGCCGTGGCCTGCATCGCAGGGGGCAGCGAGGCCTCGATCACGCCGCTGGCGGTGGGAGCGTTCAGCTCGATGCGGGCCCTCTCGCAGCGCAACGACGATCCCGAGCACGCCAGCCGGCCCTTCGACGCGGGTCGGGACGGGTTCGTGGTCGCCGAGGCCTGCGCCATCCTCGTCCTGGAGGAGTACGAGCATGCCCTGCGGCGCTCGGCGCCCATCCTGGCCGAGGTCGCGGGCTACGGCGCCAGCGCCGATGCCTACCACCTGACCGCTCCTGAGCCCACCGGGCGGGGGGCCAAGCGGGCGATGGTCCGGGCCCTCGAGAAGGCCGGCGCGGGCCCGGACGAGGTGGACTACGTGAACGCCCACGGCACCTCGACCCCGATGAACGACGCCGCCGAAACCTCAGCGATCAAGCAGGTCTTGGGCGAGCACGCCTACCGGATCCCGGTGTCCTCCACCAAGTCCATGACCGGGCATGCCCTGGGGGCTGCCGGAGCGATGGAGTCGGTGTTCTCGATCATGGCCATCGTGGATGGCCGGGTCCCGCCGACCATCAACTACCGGGATCCCGACCCGGAGTGCGATCTCGACTACGTTTCCGAGGGAGCCCGCCTGGTGCGACCGCGCCTGGTGCTCAACAACTCCTTCGGCTTCGGGGGACACAACGCCTGCCTGGCTTTCCGGGCCGTCGAGCCAGGGTCTTAATCAGACCTTAGCCTCGGGATAGCCCGGGCTTAGCTCCCGCGGCGCCACACTCCTGTTGAGACGTCGGCCCGGCGGCGGGCCGATCTCGCCTTCGATCCTCACGTGGTCGGAGGCACGTCCCTGCCGGACCCTCCCGTGCTGGGGGCCGCCGAAGGCGGCCCCCAGCCTTTGCCGGCCCCCAAGGAGGTCCGCACCACCCGGGTGGCAACGCTGAGGGGCGCAGAAGGGATACCCCCTTTGGAGGCGCGGTTCCCCGGTGACATCCTCGGAGCGTCCCGGACGGCGGCCCGGAAGGAGGTGGACGCCATGGGCGGACCGGCGGCGCGTGCTCCCCAGCGAGTCGAGGGGGGACCCGGGGCAGTCCCGGCACCGGCGTGGGTGGCGTTTGGCACCGTCTCCCTTGCCGGGCGACCGGCCATCGCCGCCGCAGCTGGCGGAGGCGCTCAGCGGGGTCTGCAAGGCCCGGGAG
>JAJZGN010000099.1 GCA_021798435.1 bacterium
AACCGGCCCCGCCGGAGGTCCTCGAGGCGGGCCTCCAGATTCGGCCGCCGCTGGGCGACGCTCTCCAGTGCCATGAGGCGCTGAAACTGTCCGAAGGACTGCTCCAGCAGGCCCTCAGCCTCCTCGGGGCTCCGCCGCCGGAGGAGGTTCAGGGTCATGTTGTAGGTGGGAGCGAACTTGGACTCCACCGCCATGTCGTTGCCCAGGAGGGTCTCGCAGATCACGCCCAGGTCCACCTCGGGATCGCGCAGGATGACCCCGTGGCCGATCTCGTCTATCCCGCGCCGACCGGCCCGTCCCAGGAGCTGGGTCAGCTGCCCGGAGCGCAGCGGACTGAACCCCTGGCCGTCGAACTTGGTGAAGGTGGAGATGACGCAGGCGCGGGCCGGCATGTTGAGGCCGAGCGCCAGCGTTTCGGTGGCGAACACCACCTTGAGGAGGCCGCGCTGGAAGAGCAGCTCCACGGTCTCCTTGACGTAGGGCAGAAGGCCGGCGTGGTGGACCGCGATCCCCGCCCGGAGCATGGACATGTTGAGCAAGGAGGTGTAGACCGCCGCCTCCTCGGGGTCGTCCACAGCGCTCAGCCGGTCCGCCAACAGGTCGTCGACCAGGAACTTCTCCTCCAGGGAGTTGAGGTCCAGGCCGTGGGTGGCGCACCGAGAGAGCGCCTCCTGGCAGCCCCGTCGGGAGAAGATGAAGTAGATCGCCGGAAGCATCCCCTCCGCGGCCAGCTCCCGCAGGATCGCCAGGAGATCGTTCTCCGCCGCCAGCACCACCCGGTTGCCGCCGAACCGACGGTCTCCCTCGGCCTCGCGCTCGGCGGCCTCCAGCGTCCTTCGGTCCAGCCTGCCGTCCGGGCCGAGGAGCGGGAGCAGCCGGTTGCCGACCCCCAGCCACGTGACCAGCTCCACAGGCCTTCGGGTCCTGACCACGACCGCGGTCGGGCCCCGGCGTTCCTCCATCCAAGCCGCCACGTCGTCCACGTTGGTGATGGTGGCCGACAGCCCGATGAACCGGATGTGGGCGGGGGCCTGGACTATCACCTCCTCCCAGACCGTGCCCCGGGGAAACTCGTCGATGTAGTGGACCTCGTCCAGCACCACCCAGCCCACCCGGGCCAGTGACGCCGGGTCCTCGTAGATCAGGTTGCGCAGGATCTCGGTGGTCATCACCACCACCCGCGCGGAGGGACGCACCGAGGTCTCCCCGGTCACCAGCCCCACCGTGTCCTCGCCGTACCGGAGGCAGAGATCCTGGAACTTCTGGTTGGACAGCGCCTTGAGGGGCGAGGTGTAGATCGCCCGCTCGCCGGCCCGGCGCAGGCAGTCCCAGATCGCCCACTCCGCGATCACCGTCTTGCCGCTGCTTGTGGGCGCGCTGACCAGCACCCCCCGGTGGGTAGAGAGCGCCTCGATGGCCTGGCGCTGGAAGGGGTCGAGCCGGAAGGGGAGGGTGGCCTCGAAGGCCTCGAGTCCGGGATCCTCCGGCCCCGAGGTCGGAGGGTTCACGCCGGGGGCGGCTCCACCACCGGGAGCGCCGCCTCGGCCCGGTGCCGGTTGGTGCGCCGCCAGGCGTAGATGAGGGGTGGGATCCCCAGCACCAGGACCCCGATCGAGGTGAGCTGGGCCTGCTTCAGCCCGAAGGCGATGATGGGGACGTTGACTGGGTCGCGGAGGAAGAAGATGCCGATCTGGGTGATGGGATAGAGGATGAGGTAGGCGATCCCCACCCAGCCGTCAGGCACCCCCCGACGACGCAGGTAGAGCAGTATTCCGAGGACCAGCAGGATGACCAGGGCCTCATAGGCGGCCGCCGGCTGGTAGGCGACGCCCAGCCGAGGGGCGAAGGCATGGGGATTGGTGTACTCGGTGGCCCAGGGGAGATTGGACGGGTACCCGAGGATGTCCCCGTTGATGATGTTGCCGATCCGCCCGATGGGCTGCCCCACGGCCGCGAAGAAGGCGGCGGCGTCCAGCAGCACCCAGAAGTTGAGCTTCTCCCGCCAGGCCAGGAAGAGCATGGTGAGGGAGGCCAGGAAGATGGCCCCGAAGAAGGCCATGCCCCCGTTCCAGAAGGCGAAGATCTGGGCCGGGTGGGTGAGGTAGTACAGCGCCCCCGATTGCAGGTCGTAGAACAGCCGCCCCCCCACCAGCCCGGCGACCACCGCCCAGAAGGCGATCCAGCTGGCCTTGCCCCGGGGGATCCCGTGCCGCTCGGCGTACGGGAGCGCCACCTGGAGGCCCACCAGGATGGCCACCGCGTAGCCCACCCCGTACCAGTGGATGGTCAGCGGGCCGAGGTGGAAGACAGGGTCGATGCCGATCTTGATGACCGCCACCAGTGGGCTCATACGTTGATCACCTCGATATCTTGGCGGGTGAGGATGGCCTCACCGCCGCCTGCGTCCTCGGCCACCCAGTCTGCCACCTGCTGCAGTAGGCGGTCCGCCACCTTCCGATCGTTGCTCACGCAGCTGACCCCGATCACCGCGAGCTGCCAGCTGTCCATCTGGTCCACCTCCGCCACCGCCACATTGAAGGCCCTCCGCAAACGGGCGGTCAGCGACGCCACGACCTGGCGCTTGGCCTTCAGCGAGCGGCTGAGCGGCAGGTGCAGCGTGAGCTGGAGGCTTCCCACCACCATCTGGCTAGTGTAGGAGCTGACTCCAAGGCCGCTCATCGGGCCCGGCGCAGCATCTCCACCGCCACGTTGGAGATGCGCTCCTGGCCCACCGTGGTCGTGCCGCCGTGCCCGGGGTAGACCACGGTGTTCTCCGGAAGGGTGAGCAGCCGGGAGAGGACCGAGGTCAGCTGGCGAGCGAGGTCCTGGTCGGGAAGGTTGGTGGGGCCGATGTCGCCCTGGCGCAGGGTGTCACCGGTGAAGAGGTGGTTCCCCACCTTGAAGCAGAGGCTGCCGGGGCTGTGCCCGGGGGTGGCCAGGACCTCCACCTCGAAGTCCCCGAAGGGGAGCCGGTCCCCGTCCTGCAGGTAGCGCTCCGCCGAGCGCAGGTAACCCGTGGCGTCCAGAAGGCTCATGGCGGTGACGCCACCCACCGCCTCCCGGACTTGGTCTTTGGCCCCGGCATGGTTTCGATGGCCGTGGGTCAGCACGATGTGCGCCACCTCCAGCCCCTGGCACTGCGCCACCACCTTCTCCGCCTCGGCGCCGGGGTCGATCACCACGGCCTGCCCGCTCCGGGCGCAGGCGACGACGTAGCAATTCGAGTCCTGGGTGCCGGTGACCCGGACGCGGGCGATCTTGAGGCGGGGCCGGGCCGGCTCCGTGCTCAGAGGCGTTGCCCTCGCTGGTCCACCAGTTTCTGCCGGAGCGCCTCCAGCTGCTCGAACTCCTCAAGTGGGGGCTTGGGCAGCCGCTGATAGGAGTGCGGGAACTTGGCGTGCTGGAGAGCCGCGACCAGGGTCTCCACCTCTTCGTCGGTGAGGCGGTAGAGGTGGCCCTGGGGCACCACGTCCGGGACGGCCTCGGTGACCAGGGGAACGGGATACTCCTCAGGGCCCATCGCGGTGCCGGCGTCCGAGGAGTCCTCTGGTGCCTCCCGCGGCGGCACCCTGGTGGGCTGGAAGAGCTGGGCCGAACCGCTGAGGCTAGCCCGCTTGAACGCCATCTCAGTGCTCCTCCTGGGTCTGGGCCATCACATGCTCGGCCAGGCTGCGGTAGGCCCCGGCCCCGTCCGAGTCCTTGGCGTACTGGAGGATCGACTGCCCTGCCAGCGGGCACTCCGCGAAGCGGATGCTGTCCCCGACCTGGAAGGGGTAAACCAGCTCCCCGAAGTGCTCGGTGACGTCCCGCAGCACCTCGTTGGCGTGCACCGTCCGCCCCTTGTGGATGGTGGGGAGGATCCCGTGGATGCGCAGCCTGGGGTTCAGTTTGGTGCGCACCCGGTCGATGGTCCGCTGCAGCTGCTCCATCCCCTTCATCCCGAAGTACTCGCACTGCAGGGGGATGATCACCTCCGTGGCCGCCACCAGGGCGTTGATGGACAGCAACCCCAAAGACGGTGGGCAGTCGATGATCGTGAAGTCGTACTCACTGCGGAGGGGGTGCAGTTTCTCGCGGAGCACCGACTCCCTGCCGATCTCCGTCACCAGCTGGAGCTCGGCGCCTGCCAGCTCCACGTTGGCGGGCAGGAAGTCGACGCCCACCCCGGGTGAGTAGAGGCGGACGTCGGCGGCCGTGACGTTGTGCTCGCAGAGAACGTCGTAGACCGTGAGGCGAAGGTCGTCCGGCTTGGCCACTCCCATGTTGACCGTGAGGTGGCCCTGGGGGTCGAGGTCGACGCAGAGCACCCGGGCCCCCCGCTCGGAGAGGGCCGCACCCAGGTTGACCGCGGTGGTGGTCTTCCCAACCCCGCCCTTCTGGTTGGCCACGGCGAAGACCTGGGGCTCGGGGAGGGGGTGGTGGTTCGAGGACATGACAGAAGGACCCTGCGGCGCCCGGCCGTGTCAGCGGCCGAAATAGGTGCGCGCTGCCGCTATCATATGGCGGCCCCGGCGGGTGGGGGACGCGAGGCCGAATTGGGCGCGGAGCGCGCCCAGCGGCCGCCCCCGCTCCCGGAACCTCACTTCCGACTAGTTTGCAGGAGGCCGCGCAGTGTCCGACGTAGGCGACCACGCCCGGACCAAGCTGGAACTGGTGCAGGATGCCGTCCAGATGGCCCTCTCGGCCCGCTGGGAAGAGGCTGTGACTGCCAACCTGGAGATCCAGGAGCGGTTTGGCGAGGACGAGGAGACCGCCAACCGCCTGGGCAAGGCTCTCATCGAGACCGGCCGGTTCGATGAGGCAGGGGAGGCCTACCGGCGGGCTCTGGCCCTCAATCCACTGAACCAGATCGCCAAGCGCCAGCTTTCCAAGCTGGACGAGCTGATGGAGGGCCGGGCCGCCGCGGTGCCGGGGGAGGCGTCTCTGCCCCCGCGTTTCTTCACCGAGGAGCCGGGCAAGACCACCATGACCCGACTTGCTCCGCCGGACCGGGTGGACCCCGCCCAGATCGCCGCCGGGGATTCGGTGGACCTGGACGTGGGAGATGGCGAAGTGGTGGCGAAGACCCTCCGGGGAGTCTCGCTGGGGGCCCTGGAGCCGCGCCTGGCCCAGCGCGTGCGACACCTGGTCTCGCTGGGGAACCGGTATCAGGCCGGGGTCGTGAGGCTGGAGGGCGGGGCCGTCAACGTGCTCATCCGCGAGGTGCACCAGTCCCCGGAGGCGGTGGGGACTGTGGCATTCCCCGTCCGCAAGGGGCGGGAGGCGGAGTATCGACCCTATGCCAAGGAGGCGCTGCGGGCCCGGGACTCCGAGCCGCTCCAGCTGGACGACGACGATCAGGAGCTGGTGGGAACGGCGCCAGTCCGCACCGAGCTGGACGAGGGCTTCGGTGAGTTCGAGGACGGGGACGATGCCGACGAGCCGGTGGTCGGCGACGACGACTTGGAGGAGGACGACGAGGAGTTCTGAGGGGTCGGGAACGGTGCGCGGCTCGGGCCACCGGGGATCCCGGTCGCGACATCGATCTTAGAAATCGGAACACCTCGGCAGGGGGTGGGTAGACTCCCGGCGGTGGGCAGCGCGGGCCTGCTCCTCCACCCGCTCCGCCGCAGGGTCGTCCGGGGGTTCCCTGGGGGACCGAGCGCCGACGACTTCGCAGATCGCTCGTGAGCTCGACGACGCTCCCCCTGGGAGTCGGCCTCGGCACCTGACGCGGCCGACCGCGGCAGGGGGTCTGGGGGTATTTGCGAAGCGCCGGGTGGGGGCCTTCGAACTCACCTATGTCCTCCGCGCCGCTGCGGCACCGGTGGACCCGGCGACCTTGGTCGCCATGGTCCCTGGTGGGCACCGCGAGGGCTTCACTGTCGTCCTGGCAGGACCGCTGGCGCAGGCGGACCGCTACCTCGACGCTGGGTCTCCCGACCCAGTCCGTGGCCGGGCCGGCCTCCGCAGCGGGCCCCCTGGCCCACCGATGAGGAGCCGGTCGACCACCTCTTGAAGCTGACGGCGGTCGCCCGGCCCCATCTGGCCGGCGCGGCGACTCCCGGGGAGACGGTGCCCGGTGGGGGCCGGAGTCCTGCTCCCGGCCCTGAGCCGCAGGCGCCGAGGAGCCCTGGGCCCCGGGCTCGCCGGGTTGCGTTGCCTCCGGGTGCCCGGCCAGGTCCGAGTTCCGAGCCCACCACGGTCCGGAGAATGCGGTTGGGCGCCCGCTCCCGCGGGCCAGCCCTCCGGCCCCGCCCCCAATCCCCGTCCCGAGTCAGCTCGCCATGGCCTCGACTGGGGCGGGGTGAAGACCCCGCCCGCTCACCGCCGGCCGCTGGCTTCGGAGAGGGGCTTCCGCTCCACCCTGAGCGGCCCGCGACGCCTCAGTCCCCAGCACCTGGTCCAAGCGGCTTTTCGAAACACGACCGTAGCACCATCATCGACCGGGTGGTCAACCCGGGGAAGCCCACCCGGAGCTCGGCCAGGAGCGCCGCGAGCGCCCGGGGTGAGCTCACCCGCACCTTGGCCACGTAGCAGTCGTCGCCCGCGACCTCGTGCAGCTCCAGGACCCGAGGATCCTCGGCCAGCCGCCTCTCCAGCCCCAACCTGGCCTCCGGGTCCCCTCCCAGGGTCATCGAGACCAGCGCCGCCGTGCCTCGGCCCAGCGAGTCGGGGTCCAGCAAGGCGGCATATCCCCGGATCACGCCACTGTCCTCCAGGCGATGCACCCGGTCGTGGACCGCCGGGGCCGAGAGCCCGACGGCCTCGCCAAGCCCCGCCAGGGTCATCCGGCCGCGCAGGGCGAGCAGGCTGAGGATGCGCCTGTCGATGTCGTCCATCGTCGAGATTGTGCCACAAGTTTCGAAGCCGAAGCGCTAGACTAGGCTTGGTTGCTTAGGACGCCTGGAGCAGGGGCTTACAGATGTTCACCAAACTCCGCGGTTCTCGCTGGCTGCTCGCCTGGGCGGCGCTGGTGGTGGTCTACTTCATGTGGGGTTCCACCTTCACCGCCATCCAGGTGGCGGTTCGAGGGATTCCACCGTTCCTGATGGCGGGCAGCCGCTTTGTGGTCGCCGGCGCGATCCTTTACCTGGTGGCAGGGAGGACGGCCGCTGGCCATCGCCGGCCCAGCCTTCGAGAGGTTCGGGCAGCGGCGATTGTCGGGGCACTCCTCTTGCTCGGCGCCAACGGCCTCGTCAGCTGGGC
>JAJZGN010000100.1 GCA_021798435.1 bacterium
ACAACAGTTCGAGACCCACCTGGAATACCTGGAGCGGGCCCTGCGCGGCCTGCGGGCGAGCCCCCGCTCCCTGCGCCGGCTCACCGACCTCTTCGAGCTGGCGCGGTACTCTCAGCACGAGGTCCGCCCCACAGATCGCAGCGCCGCGGAGACGGCGCTGGCCCAACTTCGGGACGAGCTCCGCTCCGCCCCGGGCTGAGGTCCCGGCCCCCGTATACTCCCGCCATGATGGGCGGCGGGACTCGCCGGAGATGAGGGCGGCCCGGGTCTGGGCGGTGGTGCTGGCGGTGGCCGCCACCGGCCTCGCCGCGGCGCTGGCCATCGGCCCCGCTGACCTTGGCGACCTCGCTTGGCGGTGGCTTCTGCTCTTCCTGGGTGGCCTCGGGGGAGCGCTGCTGGTGGGCTGGCTGGCCGGGCTGGCCAAGTCCCCGGCTGGGGCCCGGCCGAGGCGGCGCAAGACCTCGCCGGGTCTCCCGACGAACCTCTTGTCGGTCCAGGACGCGGTCCGCTCCGGGGCGTCGAGCCGGGCCGATTTCGAGCGGGTGCTGCGACCGCTCCTGGCCGAGATCGCGGAGGACCGCTTCCTGGCGCTGGGCATCAGCCCCGAACGTCAGCCGGAGGCCGCCAGGACCCGGGGAGGGGAGCTCGTCGCCGACCTCCTCCTGAGCCCCCGCCGGACGGTGTACGGGACGCGGCAGCCGGGCCCCGGGCGCCCGGTGTTGGAGAGGCTGATGGCCGACCTTGAGGGGCTGCGCCGGTGAGCGGGCTGGACGAGCTGCGGCGGCGCTCCGAGGCGGTCCTGGATCAGGTGGAGCGGGCGGTGGTGGGCAAGCGGGCCGTCCTGGAGCTCGTGATGCTCGGAATCCTGGCCGACGGCCACGTCCTCCTGGAGGATTTCCCCGGGCTGGCCAAGACCCTCATCGCGCGCTCCTTCGCCCGCTCGTGCGAGCTGAGCTTCTCCAGGATCCAGTTCACCCCCGACCTGATGCCCTCGGACATCACCGGATCCTCGATCTTCAACCAGCGCAGCGGGGAGTTCGAGGTTCGGCCCGGGCCGATCTTCGCCAACCTGATCCTGGGCGACGAGATCAACCGCTCCACCCCCAAGACCCAGGCGGCCCTCCTGGAGGCGATGCAGGAACGCCAGGTGACCATCGAGGGGGACACCCGGCCGCTTCCCCACCCCTTCCTAGTCCTGGCCACCCAGAATCCCATTGAGTACGAGGGCACCTATCCCCTTCCCGAGGCCCAGCTGGACCGGTTTCTGATGCGCATCTCGGTGGGGTACCCGGACCGCGAGGCCGAGCAGCTGATGCTGTCCCAGCGGCGCCGGCGCCA
Source organism: bacterium (assembly GCA_021798435.1). Taxonomy (GTDB): domain Bacteria; phylum Chloroflexota; class Dormibacteria; order Aeolococcales; family Bog-877; genus JAJYXT01. The sequence continues at coordinate 1,339 of JAJZGN010000100.1, forward strand.
CCGGGATGAGGCCGAGGTGGAGGTGGCGGTGGACCGGGAGGGGCTGCTGGCCATGCAGGCGGAGCTGGAGCAGGTGCATGTCGAGTCGGACATCGAGTTCTACATGGTCGACCTGGTCAACGCCACCCGGCAGCACCCCGGGGTCCAGGTGGGGGCGAGCCCCCGGGGCTCACTGGCCCTCTTCAAGCTCTCCAGGGCGCGGGCCGCCCTCTCCGGCCGCGACTACGTCACCCCGGACGACGTGAAGGCGGTGGCGGCCCCGGCCCTCAGCCACCGGCTGATTCTCCGCCCGGACCTCTGGGTTCAGCGGGTGCGCCCGGAGGATGTCGTGGAGGAGTGCCTCCGCCAGGTCCCCACCCCCGCCACCATCCACCCGCGCTTCACCCCCGCACCCGGTTAGTGAGCCCCAGGGCGCACCCCAGGCTCCTGGGCTACGGCGCGGCCACCGCCGCCCTGGTTCTGGTGGGGGTCGCCCTGTCCAGCCCGGCGGTGGTGGCGCTGGCCGCCCCCTTCGCCCTGTGGCTGGCGGCCGGGGCGGCCCTGGTCCGGCGGCCCCGACTTTCGGCGGCCGTATCCTTGGAGCCCTCCCGTTCCGCCGAGGGCCAGGAGGTGACGTGCCGGGCCCAGTTCCAAGACGCCGATGCGTCCTGGCTGGAGCTGGAGCTGCCCCTCCCGGAGGGGCTCAGCGCTTCCACAGGACGCCTTCGACTTCGGGTCCGGGGCGACCGCCAGGCTGAGCTTCGCTTCCGCTGCGGGCGCTGGGGCGCTTACCGCCTGGGGCCGGTCCGGGCCCGCGCCCAGGACTCCTTGGGGCTTTTCTCCTATGAGATCTCCCTCGGCCAGCCCCTCCCGCTCCGGGTCTACCCCTCCTGGTCCCGGCTCCGCCAGCTGGTCCCGCCGCGCCGCACCCAGGTGTTCTTCGGCAACCGGATCGCCCGCCAGTCAGGGGACGGAATCGAGTTCTCCGAGGTCCGCCAGTTCCTCCCTGGCGACCTGGTGCGGAGGATCAACTGGCGGGTCACGGCCCGAACGGGGGTCCCCCACGTGAACCGGCTGCACCTGGAGCGCAACTCGGACGTGATCCTCTTCGTGGACAGCTTCACCGAGGTGGGTGAGGGTCGCGACACCGTGCTCAGCTTGGCGGTCCGGGCCGGCTCGGCGCTGGCCGAGGGCCATCTCCGCCACCGCGACCGCGTGGGGGTGGTTGGCTTCGGTGGCCTGGTGCGCTGGCTCGACCCGGGCCTGGGGCCGCGGCACCTGTACCGGGTGGTGGAGGCGCTCCTGGACACCGACGTGGTCACCTCCTACGCCTGGCGGGACCTGGAGGTGCTCCCACCCCGGGTGCTTCCCGCGGCGGCGATGGTGGTGGCGCTCACCCCGCTCCTGGACCCCCGGAGCCTGGGAGCGCTCGCCGACCTCCACCACAGGGGCTTCGACCTCCTGGTGCTCGAGATCGCCCCCGAGAAGCTGGTGGGGACGCCGCTGCGCCGGGCCGACCCCCTTGCCATTCGCGTCTGGCGGGCCCAGCGGGAGGCCCGGCGTCACCGGCTACAGCGTCAGGGAGTTTCCGTGGTGGAGTGGCCGCCCGACCGGCCCCTGGAGGTGGTTCTGGCTGCGGCCAGGGAGTACCGGCGATCCGCCCGGCCCGTGCTGCGCTGATCGCCGCGGCCGCTGCCGCCGCCCTGGGGGCACCATCGCTCTGGTACGTGGCCTCCCGAGGCGGGGGGCTTCCGCTGGCCTGGTTGCTGCCGATCACCGCCCTGGGACTCCTGGCCCTGCTGGCAGGGGGCCTGAGCGGCAATCCGGGCCTTGCCGCCTGCGCCCCTTTCCTCCTCGGCGGACCGGTGGCGCTCACCCTCTGGGATGAGGGGCCGGCGCCCCTGGCGGTCCCTCTCGGCGTCTCCATCCTGCTGGCCACCGAGCTCGCCTTTCTGGCTGCCGACCTCGCCCGCAAGGGGAGATCGGAACCATCCGCGCTGACCGCACGGGCGCTGAGGACTGGCGCCATGGCGCTGGCCGGAGCGGCAGGCTCAGCGGTGGTCCTGGGGATCGGAGGGGTGCCCGCCTCCGGGGGCCTGGACCTCACCATCCTCGGCGTCGGCTCCGCGCTGCTCCTGGTGCTGGGGGTGGGGCTGGTGGCCCGGGGCCGCCTCCGGGTCTGACCGGTCAGACCCCTCGCGGACGGCGGCGGCGCACCGGGGCCAGGGCCCCGAGTCCGGGAAGGGCTGACGCGTCGCCCACCAGGACCGTGGTCATCCTGGTCGGGGCCAAGTACTTTCGGGCGGCCTCCATCACGTCCTCGGCCGTGCAGCGCTCCAGCTCCATCTGGTATTGCTCCAGGTAGCGGTGGTCGAGGCCCAGGCCCCGGACCTGGGCCAGCGCCGAGGCCAGTCCGGCCTGGGTTTGGAGGGTCACCAGCCGGGCTCCCTCCAGATAGCTCCTGGTGGTCGCGAGCTCGTCCGGCGGCACCGCGACCGTGGCCAGCCGGGCCAGCTCGTGCCGGAGCTCGGCGAGGGCGGCGGCGGTAACCTCGGTGCGGACCTCCATGGACGCGCTGGCGAGCCCGTCCCGGCCGTGGGACTCCACCCTCGCGTGGGGGCTGTAGGTGTATCCCTTGTCCTCCCGCAGGTTGGCCATCATCCGGGAAGTGAATCCGCCGCCCAGGACCGCGGTGGCCAGGCTGAAGGCGATGTGGCCGGGCTCACCCAGTGTGGGCCCGCTGGAGGCGGCGACCACCACGGTCTGCACAGATCCGGGACGCTCCAGGAAGAGAAGGTCCGCGTGGATCGTGGCGCGCACCCGGGGCGCCTTCCATCCCCTCCGCGGCCCGTCCCATGCAGAGAAGGCGGCGCGCACCCGCCGCAGGGTTGCGCGCGGATCGACGTCCCCGACCACGGTGATCTGGGCCGCCGAGGGGGTGAAGGTCCGGCGGTGCAGCTCCTGCAACGCTTGCCGTCCGGTCCGGGCCACCTCTCCCTCGGTGGGCTCCCGACGGCCGTATGGGTGCCTCCCGTAGACCAGCTCGCCGAGCGCCTCATGAGCCGGGAAGTGGGGGGTGGCGCGCGCGCTCCGGAGCCCCTCGACGAGCTTGGCCCTCTCGATCAGGAGGTCGTCCCGCGGGAACTCCGGCCCCCGGACCAGGGCCGCCACCAGCTGATAGAGCTCGGACTCCGCCTCGGAGAGCGCCGCGGCCGAGATCGTCAGGCGATCGAGATCCTGGTGGACCTGGAGGGCCCCGCCGAGATCCTGAAGCCGCTCCGCCAGCTGCTCCTGGTCCAACTCCCGGGTCCCGAGGGGGATGCCCATGCTCAGCAGTTCGGCCACCGCCGCGCTCTCCCCCGCGGCCGAGCCGGCGGGCACCGATACGCGGAGCTCGACCCTGGGCACGGTGCGCCGGGGAACCACCATCACCTCGGCGCCGTTGGCCAGCAATGAGCGGTGCACCCGCCCGAGGCGCAGGTTGGGGACGGCCCCGGGCTGCGGGATGCCTTCGCTCGACCCTGCGCCGGTCACCGTCCGGTCCCCCCGGCGCCCGGCAGCCAGTGCAGGACCGTGGAGTGCTCGGGCAGAAGCCAGCGGCCGGCGGCTTCCGCGACTTGAGCCGGGGTGACCTCGGCGAAGCGCTGGGGCAGCTGGTCGACCAGCTCGGGCTGGCGGTGGACGGCGGCCATGACCCCCAGGGTGGTCAACCGGCCCAGCCGGCTGTCGGTCGTGGCATGATGGCGCGCCAGCTCGCGGCGGCGGGCCCGGCGCAGCTCCTCCTCGCTTGGCCCCTCGGCGACGAGGCGGGCCAGCTCTTGGTCCAGGGCCAGCACGGCATCCCCGGTCTCCACCCCCTCCCTGGGGGTGGCCTCAAAGGTGAACAGGGCGGGCCCCCGGAATTCGAAGGAGTCCCCGATCGGGTAGAGCGGACCGCCGGCCACGTGCAGCAGCACCTCCCTCTCGCGGACCAGGGTGCGCTGGAGCCAGGAGGCCCGGCCGTCGGTGAGGATCCGCGCCGCCAACGCCAGGGGCAGGTGGTCTTCGGACCCGAAGGGAGCGGTGGGATATCCGACCGCCACCTGTGGAGTGGGGGCCAACGGGTCCAGGTGCCGATGCTCACGGCGGCCGGCCGGCAGCGGCTCCGCCAGGTCCGGCTCGGGCGGCTCGGGGCGGGGCGCTATGGGACCGAAATGACGCTCCACCAGTTGGAGGGCCGCACCGGGGTCGAAGTCGCCCACCAGCACCAGAGAGGCGTTGCCGGGTCCGTACCAGCTCCGGTAGAACTCCACCGCGTCGTCGACCGAGGCGGCCTCCAGGTCCGCAAACTCCCCGTAGAAGTTGTGGTTGTTGGGGAAGCGGGCGAAGGCATGCTGGGCCAGCCAGAGCCATGAGAACCCGCCATAGGGCTGGTTCAGGACGTTCACCCTGACCTCCTCCTCGACCACTTGGAGCTGGTTGCGAAGGGTCCCGGCGTTGATGTCCAGCCGCCCCATTCGTTCCGCCTCCAGGAAGAGTGCCATCTCCAGGGCGGAAGTCGGCAGGATCTCGAAGTAGGCGGTGTAGTCGTGGCGGGTGAAGCCGTTGAGCAGGCCACCCGCGGAATTGATGAGGTTCCCGAACTGCGGCTTGGGCACCTTGGTGGTGCCCTGGAACATGAGGTGCTCGAACAGATGGGCGAAGCCGGTGCGCCCTTCGGGCTCGAGGCGGAAGCCCACCCGGTAGAACACCCCCACCCCCACGGTGGGCGATGACCGCTCCGGGCTCATCACCACCTCCAGGCCGTTCTCGAGGTGGGCGGTGGTGACTGCGGTCGCGGCCCCGGAATTCACCTCGGCATCGTAGCAACCGAGGCTGCCCCCACTTCGCCCGCTGGGGGAGTCGCCCTGGGGTGGGGAGCGCGAGCTTCCGAGCCCCGGCGAGGGCGGGAACCACTCAGCCCGGTCGACTCCCCATCGCCAACTTGAAGATTCGGTGACGGCCTGGTGACAAGGCCTTGAACAGTTGTATCTCGAGCCTTACGGGATGTCGCGGAGGGTCTATGGTCGGTGACAGGAAGGAGGTGGCGACCGGTCCGTGGGGGAGACGCCGGCGCCCCGAAGAGCGAGGAGGTGACCTGTGGGAGTTAGACGCTGGATGCGATGGGGAGGCCCGACTCGGGCAGCCGCGGCCCTGGCCGTGGTGTCCCTGGCCGCGGTGGCCGGAGCGCTCTCCGCGGCGACGGTGCTCGCCTGGAGCGTGGGGGACTTCTCCATAACCACCACGACCTACACCACTTCCACGGCTCCAACCCCGTCCAGCCCCGGCGCCCCGAGCGCCAAGGCGGTGGTGGGACAGTTCCTCAGCGACTCCCAGGCCGTGACGGTCGCGGGGTTCGACTTCCTGCCTCCAAGCGACTACCAGTTCGCCCTCTATGCGGGGACCCCGTCGTCCTCCATGTGCCCAGTGAGTGTCGGGGGTTCCAACGTGGCCCTGCCGGCCGGCTACGTGTTTGAGTCGGGCGTCTACGCCACCAGCCAGGACACCGGCCAGACCACCACGGTCTCGTCCACCCAGGCATCTCCGGGGTCGTACCAGGTGATGGCGCCGGGAGCCTATTACTGGGTCGCCCGCTACTACGACACCAAGGACAACATCACCGTCTTCAGCGAGTGCACGAGTGAGGTGGTCCAGGTGACCGCGGAGTCGCCGACCATCACCACCCAGGCTAGCCGCCAGGGCGCGGTCGTGGGCCAGGCCACGATGATCGGGGACACGGCGACGTTCCAGGGGGCGATGGTGGCCCCCACCGGGAGCGTGACCTTCACCCTCTACTCGGACTCCAGCTGCCAGACCGCGGTCCTGAGCGGCAGCGGGC
>JAJZGN010000101.1 GCA_021798435.1 bacterium
GATCTCGCGACCGTGACCGGGAGGAGCGGCCCGAACGACTCCTCCTGAAAGGCCGCCATGCCCGGGGTCACCTGGTCCATGATCGTGAACTCGTAGTACAGGTCGGTCGGCATCCCCGCCCGCCGCGCTCCCCCGGTCAGCACCCGGGCTCCATGCTGGCGGCCGTCCTGGATGTGGCGGTCCATCTTGGCCGCCACCTGGGCGTTGTTCAACGGTCCAAGGTTTACCTCGGGGTCGAAGGGGTCGCCCAGCCTGACCCGCTGGGCCTCTGCCGAACAGGCATCCAGGAAGTCCTGATGGACCCGGCCGTGAACCAGCGCCCGCTCGGTGGCGCAGCAGACCTGCCCCGAGCAGAGGTATGCGCCGTACACCGCCGCCCGGGCGGCCCGCTCCACGTCGGCGTCGGCGCAGACGACGATGGGACCGTTCCCCGAGCACTCCATGATGGTCCGGCGGAGCCCGGCGAGGGCCTGGATGCGGGCCCCGGTGGTCGATGAGCCGATGAAGCCGATGGCGTCGAACCCCGCCTCCTCAAGCATCATCTCGCCGACCTGCCCCGCGCCGGGGAGGACGCTGACAAGACCGGGGGGTAGCCCGGCCTCCTCGAAGGCTGTGGTCGCCGCCAGCACCGCGGCGCAGGTGTGAGCTGGAGGCTTGACCACGAGGGCGTTGCCGGTGGCGAGGCCCGGGGCCGTGAACTCCGCCATCATCAGCACCGGGAAATTCCATGGAGTGATGATGGCCCAGGTGCCCACCGGTCGCCGGAAGGTGACCATGCGCTTGTGGGGGTCTCGCAAGGGGAGCGTCTCGCCGTTGAGGCGCACCAGGTCCTCGGCGTGAAGGTGGAAGAGCTGGGCCGCCTCCTCTATGTCCGCGACCGATTCGGCCAGGGGCTTGCCCTGCTCCAAGGTCTGAAGCCTGGCCAGGTCGTCACGGCGACTTAGGAGCGCGGACCCGATCCGGTGGCAGACCTCGGCACGCTGGAAGGCACCTGTCTCCGCCCACTCCCTCTGGGCGTCGCGCGCCAACCGCACCGCCCGGGCGATGTGTTCGCGCTCTGGCACCGGCACCTCGGCGATCAAATCCCCGGTCACCGGGCTCACCAGCGGCAGGTGCTCTTTGGTGTCCTCGCTGGCGCCCCCCAGGTAGAGGCGGAGGTGAAGCGGCTCGGGGCCGAGAGCGGAGCGGGCCTGGGCGGCCAAGGTTAGCGTCATCGCTGCCTCCTCTGTCGTTCGTCTGGCCCACGGGCAGGACCCGGGGTCAACGCTGTTGCAGCCGCTTCTCCACCACGTCCCGGAGACCGTCGCCCATGACATTGATGGCGATCACAGTGCCCACGATGAAGAAGGCGGCTGGCCATAGCTCCCACCAGTACCCGTTGAAGAGGTTGTTGATACCAGTGGTGAGCATCTGCCCCCAGCTGGTGGCTGGGGGCGGCACCCCCAGCCCCAGGAAGCTGATCGAGGCGAAGGTAAGGATGGCGTCGGCCACCTTGAGGGTGGCGTTCACCACCACCACGCCGAGGGAGTTGGGTAGGAGGTGGCGGAAGATGATCTGCCACGGCCCGCTCCCGAAACAACGCGCTGCTGCCACGTAGTCCCGGGTACGCAGGCTGAGCACCTCGCCCCGCACCAGCCTGGCGGTGGAGAGCCAGCTGACCGAGGCGATGGCCAGGATGATGATGGGCAGCGAGGGCTGAATCAGAGCGGCCAGCAGAACCACGAAGAACAGGAAGGGGATGGACAGCATGGCGTCCACCACCCTCATCATGAAGGCGTCGGCGACTCCTCCCAGGAACCCGGCCAGGGCGCCCCAGAGGGTACCGAAGGCGGTCGCGATCGCCGCCACCGCCAGCGCGACCTCGATCGTCGACTGGCCGCCGACCATGAGTCGCCCGAGGATGTCACGGCCCTCGGGGCTGGTGCCGAGAAGGTGGGCTGCGGAGGGGGTGAGGTTGCCGTTGAGCAGGTTGGTGGAAACCTGGTCGGTCTGGTAGATGAGTGGGCCCAGGAAGGAGAAGAGGACGACCAGGGCGAGGAAGACCGCTCCCCCGAGGGCGATCCGGTTCTTGGCGTAGACCCTGAGGTTCTCCAGCAGGTGGTTGGGCGTGGTCCAGGCCTCCTCCCAGGCCAGCTCGGCCGCTTCCCCGGGCCCGAGCGCGGCGGGGGGGGGGTCGGCCAGGGAGGGCCCATAGGCGAGGGGCTCGTCCCGAGCGTCAGCCATAGCGGATCCTGGGGTCCAGCACCATGTAGAGGATGTCGGCCACCAGGTTGCCGACAACGACCGCGGCGCTGATCACAAGGATGACCCCCAGGAGGACTGGGTAGTCGCGGTCCTGGGACGCGTTCCAGAACAGGAGGCCCATGCCCGGATAGTCGAAGAGCGCCTCCACGATGAGCGAGCCGCTGATCACGTACGGGAAGCTGATCCCCACCAGGCTCACCGTGGGCAGAAGCGAGTTCCGCAACACGTGGCGAGTCAGGATCCTGGGCCAGCTGGAGCCCTTGGACTTGGCGGTGCGGACGTAGTCCTCCAGGAGGTTGTCGATGACCGCCGAGCGCATGTAGCGGCTGTAATAGGCGACGTTGCCCAGCATGAGGGTGCCCACCGGCAGCACCAGGGCCGAAACGTCCGCCCCGAAGGAGGTGCCGAAGCGGATGGCAGTCGGAGGGAAGACGTTGAACTCGATGTTGAAGAGGATGATCCCGATCACCCCGAGGAGGAAGCTGGGCATGGAGTAGAGCGCCAGAAGGAGGAAGGAGAGACCGTAGTCCACGTCCCGGTTGCGCCGCACTCCCTGGAGGAGCCCCAGGGGGATGGAGATCGAGATCGCCAGGAAGAGGGCGACCCCGACCAGCAGCAGGTCGCGGGGGAAGTACTCCCCGAGCAGCGTTGCCACCGGGGAATTGAGCTTGTACGAGTAGCCCAGGTTGCCATGGAGGGCGTTGCCCAGCCAGATCGCGTACTGAACGAAGATCGGCTTGTTCAACCCCTCCTGGATAGCCAGCTGGGCCACCTCATGGGGGCTGGCCTTTGGGCCCAGCTGGGCTCTCACCAACCCGCCCGGCAGTACGTGGAGCAAGGAGAAGACCAGCAGCGAGACCAGCAGCAGGACCAGGACGGCCTGCCCCAGGCGCCGCAAGAGGAAGCGGGTCACGCCCGCTCGGGGCTGGACACGGGCAGCATTCTCACATCCTCAGGCCCCGTCCCGGTGAAACACCACCCGGCCGTCGACCATGGTGATTTGCACCTGGGCCTCGGGCAGCCGCTCTGGTCCGATGGTGAACGGGTCCTGCCCCAGCACCACCAGATCCGCCGCCTTGCCGGCCTCCAGGGTCCCGGTTGATCGCTCCAGGTGGTTGACATAGGCCGAGCCGACGGTGAAGGCCGAGAGGGCCATGGCGAGGGGGAGTCCCTGCTCGGGTAGGAAGGCGGGGAGAGACGAGGGCCCTCGGTCGGCGCCGGCGGGGGCACGACGGGTGGCCGCCACCGCGATCTCCTCCAGGGGGTTGGCGGTCGAGACGGGCCAGTCCGACCCCCCCGCTAGGATCGCGCCCGAGTCGGCGAGGTCGCGGAAGGGGTACTGGTGCCGAGACCGCTCCGAGCCCAGGAAGGGGATGGTCAGTTCGTCCATCTGGGGCTCGTGGCAGGCCCAGAACGGCTGCATGTTGGCCACCACCTTGAGCTGGTGGAAACGGTGAACGTCGGCGGGGTCGACGAGCTGGATGTGGGCGATGTGGTGGCGGAGGTCCTTCGCACCCTCCCCGGCCACGCTCCCCACGGCGTCCAGGGCCACCCTCACCGCCCGGTCACCGATCGCGTGGAAGTGGACCTGGAAGTCCTGCCGGTGCAGGGCTGAGGTGGCGGCCGCGGCCATTTCGGGGTCCAGGAAGAGGTGACCGCAGTGGCCCGGCGGCGGGCCGCCCGGCAGTGCGAGATAGGGGTCGAGCACGGCCGCGGTGAAGGTCTCCATCACCCCGTCGAGCATGATCTTGACGCTCCCGGCGTCGAGACCTGACTCCGCAAGGTGCCGCCGGCGGAGGGCCAGCTCCTCGACCTGCTCGAGTCCCCCCTCCCGCTCCCACCAGAGGGCCAGACGCACCCTCGCCGAGAGCTCTCCAGCCTCCGCCAGGGCCACGTAGGCCGCCTCGTTCTCCCGGTCGACCATGGCGTCCTGCCAGCCGACGATCCCCAGGCGGTGCAGATGGGACTGGGCCTGGCGCAGGGCGCCGAGCCTCTCCGCAGCGGTGGTCCGGGGAACCAGGCGCCTGACCAGATCCATCGCGCCTTCGTGCAGGGTCCCCTGGGGCTCTCCGTCCTCCCTCCGCTCGATCCTCCCGTGCGGGGGATCCGGGGTCCCGGCCTCGACCCCCGCCAGCCGGAGGGCGGCCGAGTTCACCCAGGCGCTGTGCCCGTCGCGGTTGGTCAGGTACGCCGGCCGCTCCCCAGTCACCACGTCCAGCAGCTGCCGGTCCGGGGCGCCCCGGGGAAACAGCTCCATCGACCATCCCTTGCCGACGACCCAGCCCAAATCCGGATGTGCGCTGAGGTAGGCCTTGGCCCTCTCCTGACACTCGCCGGGGGATCTCGCGCCCTCCAGGTCGCAACTGCGCTGCTGCAGCCCTCCCTCGACCGGGTGGCAGTGGGCGTCGTGGAAGGCGGGAAGTACCGCCCGCCCCCTCAGGTGTAAGGTCTCGGCCCGAGGGGCCGAGACCTCCCTGACTTCGGGGAGCGGGCCGGCGGCCGCCACCTTGCCGTCGCGGACCGCGAGGGCCTCAACCCAGGGCTGGTCGGGCCGGCCGGTCCAGATCGGACCGTCGGTGATCAGCAGATCGGTTCGGGGCTGCAACAGGGGTGTCCGGGGTTAGTTCACGAAGTACCAGCTGGAGGGGTGATAGTTGGCGTAGGGGTTGAGGGGGTACCAGCCGCGCAGGTTGTTCTTGGCCACCACTATCTCGTAATCCGCCAGGGGCCACCAGAGCGAGGCCTCATTGGTGGAGAGATAGTTCTCGACGTTGTAGAGGGGAGTCAGCCCGGGCTGGGTGTGGGCGGCCATGATCAGCTGCTGAGCCTGTGAGGAGCTGTAGCCGCCGGCCCAGTAGTTGCCCTGGCCGAACTGGTTGCCCCCCACCGGGAGGATCTCGTACTGGCCGAAGTCCCACATGAAGCCGCTGTAGGCCAGAAGTCCCCAATTGCAGGGGGGGGAGGAGGGACAGACACCGCCGATCGAGAACATGGTGGTCTCGGTCTGCCCGTCCAGGTTGATCCCGACCCCCGCCGACTTCGCCGCGGTGGCGAAGGCCTCTACCTGGGCGAGGAAGCTGGGGGTGCCGGTGGAGTACATGAAGAGGAAGCTGAGCTGCTTTCCCTTCGGAATCCCGGCCCCGCACTCGTTGCTGGCGGTTCCCGGTCGAGAGCAGACGTCCACTCCGCCGGATCCCTGCGTCCAGCCGTGGCTGGCCAGCAGCTGCCGGGCGGCGCCGAGGCTGTAGGGGTAGGGGTCCGAGGTGGTCTGGGGGCTGACGTACGAGGAGTTAGGGTAGACCGGGGCCGGTCCATAGTCGGGAAGGCCGAAGCCATGCAGCGTCTTCTGCAGGTACAGCGACTGGTTGATGAGGTGCTGCAGCGCCTGCCGGATGTAGAGCTGCTTGACGAGCGGCCCCCAGGTCTTGCTGGTGAAGCCGAGCTCCACGGTCTCGTTGTAGAAGACCGGCCAGGGCGCGGTGGTGAAGCCGTGCTGGTGGAAGTAGGTCGCCAGGGTGAGGTCGGTGAAGGGCAGGAAGCCGTAGTCGATGGCTCCCGAGCGCAGGGCGTCGACCTCAGCCGTGTCCGACTGGAAGCTGTACACCGAGTAGCCGCTCAGCTGGGGCTTGCCGGGTCCGGTGTAGTGGGTGTTGGCCGAGAACTGGGCGGTGTAGGTGGTGGGGTCGAAGGACTTGATGACCCAGGGGCCGTCAACCGCCTTCCAGAGCGGATTGCTGGAGTAGGTGCTCAGCTTCTCGGACTGGCCGTAGAGGAAGTTGAAGACGCTCTTGGCGCCGGAGCTGGTGGCGGCGTTGTTGCCCACCTGACAGCTGAGGCAGGTCTTGTCCCACGACTGCTGCGGCAGGGGGTAGATCCAGGTGAGCTGGTTGTCGGTGAACCAGGTGGGGTTGTAGGCCTGGTTGAGGTTGAGGGTGAACTGGTAGGGGCTGTTGACCGTGACCGAGCTCACGTCGTCGGGCATCTCGCCGGGGATGTAGGCGCCATCCTTGTTCTTGCCGGCGCTCAGGAGCTGGAAGAAGAACTGCACGTCGGCGGTCGTCACCGGGGTTCCATCGGCCCAGGTGTAGCCCTGCTTCATGGTCACGGTCACGCTGCGATTGCCGTTGGAGTAGACCGGCGGGTTGGCGATGGAGAGCTGGTAGTTGATGCCGGTCTGCCCGGGGGCGCCCGCGAAGTAGAGGGGCCGCCACATCCCGCCCTCGATGTTGGAGTTCCAGTCCTCGTAGTTGGCCTGGTTTTCGATGGGCAACATCCAGGAGAAGTCCTCCCCGATGGGGAGGGCGTAGCTGGCGGTGCCACCGGCCACCGGGGTCCCGCCGCTCGGCGGCGTCTGGGCGATGTTGGTCGGCACCGGGGTCGGCGAGGTGGAGGTGCCGCCACAGGCCGCGACCAGAAGCCCCAGCCCCGCCAGCAGACTTGCTCCCAGGACCGTCCGACGTCCCCCGCTCCGGCCCGCGCTCCTAGCGGGGGCCGCCTCACCGTGGAACCTGGCCATTCTCATCGTTCTCAACTCCTCTCCCCGGCAACTCCGGCTCCGCTGGACTACCGACTGCGCCCGCCCAAAGGGCGCAGCTTCTCGGGCCCCCTGCACTGCCCCCTAACCAGCATCGGTCCCTCCCGCGAGCCACCTGGCACTTTCGGCAACCTCCGACTTTAGGCCGAGGGCCAGGGCGCGGCCATGGGGCCGATCATCAAATCTGGGCCGGGCGATTTGTGGCCCGGCCACAATCCGCTCCCCGGGGGGGGTCGTCTCAGTGCGCCGCCAACCGCTCCGCGACCGTTCGGCCGGAAAGCGGGCGACCTCCGCGGGCCAGCCGCGAGTCCAGCCCCGCCAGCTGCCGCTGCACGTAGCGGACGGCCATCCAGCGGAGGGGCTCCGGCTCCCACAGCGGCGATTGGTGCCCC
>JAJZGN010000102.1 GCA_021798435.1 bacterium
ATCGACATCCCCTTGCGACGAACCGCTGCCTCCGGCGCCATGACGGTGTCCCAGGCGCTGCTCCTGGAGCCGATGGCTCAGGCGGTGGTCGTCGCCGGCGGGGGCGGGCTGAGCCGCGAAGTCCGCTGGGCAGACGTGGTCGACATTCCTGACCCGCTTCCCTGGGTGGGGGCGGGGCAGCTGCTGCTCACCACCGGGATCAGCTGGCCGGCTGGGGAAGGGGACCAGCGGGAGCTGCTCGAGGAGTTGGCGCAGCGGGGCCTGGCGGGCGTTGTGCTGGCCGTTCCCCGGTACCTTCCCCACTTCCCGGAGGCGGCTCGACAAGCGGCCGAAGGGCTCGGGCTCCCGCTGCTGGAGCTGCCCTGGGAGGTGCCGTTCAACACGGTGACCCGGGCGGTGAACTCGGCCATCATGATGGAGCAGCTCAAGGTGATCGAGCTGGCGGCGCTGATCCACAAGGAGCTCACCCAGGCCGCGGTAACGGCGGGCAGCCTTCAGGATCTGGTCGACACCCTGGGGCGTCTCATCGACCGCGACATCACCCTCGAGGATCCCGAGGGAAAGCTGCTGGCCAGCTGGAGCGTCAGCCGGCAGCCGGACGCGGTCCGGCGGGCGACTCTCGCCCACGGCGCCACTCCCAGCGAGGTGCTGGCCCACCTCGAGCGGGCCGGCTACCTGGAGCGGGTCCGCCACAGCCGAGGCCCGGTGCGCATCCCGGCGCATCCGGCGCTCTCGCTGAGCGCCCGAGTGGTCTGCCCCATCTGGTTGCGCGGCGAGCTGGTGGGGACGGTCTGGATCGTGGAGGGGGAGAGTGAGCTCAGTGACCTCCATCTCCGCGCCGCGGAGCATGCCGCCACCGTGGCCGCCCTCCACGTCGCCAGTCAGCGTCAGGTGGCGATGGTCGAGCTGCGCCTGGGAGCGACTTTCCTCGACGCCCTGCTCGAGGGCAGGCTGGAGGCGGGGGCCTCCAGCCAGGAGCGGGCGCGCCTTCTCGGCTTCGACCCGGAGGGCAGCTACCGGGTCGGGGTTGCCGCCATGCCGGTCAAGCTGCCTCTCAGCCGCGACGACGTCCTGCGGCGCGACCGACTCGCCGATCGCATCCGCCAGGGGCTCTCCCTGGGGGGTGGGGTGACCGTCACCTCCACGCGGCTGAACCGGGTCGTCTTCCTGCTCCCGAGCCGGCAGGACGTGGGCCGGCTGATGGCCCACCTCTCGGACTGCTCGCTGGCGCTGGGACGCGAGCTGGTGGGCACCGAGGGGGTGCGTCGCAGTTACCGCGAGGCGGAGGCGATCGTCGACCAGGTGCCGGTGGGAGGGGTGCGCCGCTACGAGGAGATGCTCATCCCGAGAGTCCTGGCCGGTGACTCCGACGCTCGCCCGGCCTTCTTGGAACAGCTCTTTGGCCCGCTCCAGCGGGTTCGGGGCGGCGACGTTCTGGTCGCCAGCCTGGTGGCCCTGGCCCGGGAGGGGTTCCACCAGCGGCGTACTTCCACCCGCCTTCACATCCATCCCAACACCCTGCGCTATCGCCTGGACCGCTCCCAGGACCTTCTGAAGATGGATTTGTCCGACCCCGAGGTGCGCTTCCAGCTCCAGCTGGCGGCCCGGATCATGTCACTCGGAGACAAATCCAGGCCCTGATTTCTTGGGGCCGCCAACATATTCGCCCGAGCGGACGACAGGTATCGTCAGGATGGTGCTGGAGCCGACCATCGCTGGAGCCCCCCTGGGGGAGGGCCACCTCTCGCGCTTCCTGCCGCGGGCGATGGTCCCCGCCCACCCGCTCCTGGTCGAGCGGGCCCAGGGATCCGCGGTTTGGGACGGCGCCGGACGGGAGTTCATCGACTTCACCGGCGGGATCGGGGTGCTGAACGTCGGCCATGGGCACCCAGCGGTGGTGGCCGCCGCCCACCGCCAGTTGGACCTTTTGATCCACACCTCGTTCCAGGTGGCGGCCTACCGCCCGTATCTGGAGGTGGTGGAGAGGCTGTGCCGGCTCGCACCCGGCCCCCACCCCAAGAAGGCGCTGCTGCTCAACTCCGGCGCCGAGGCGGTGGAGAACGCGGTCAAGATCGCTCGCCTCTACACCGGCCGGCCGGCGGTGGTGGCCTTCTCCGGGGCCTTCCACGGCCGAACCCTGCTCACCATGAGCCTCACCGGGACCGAGCGCCCATACAAGGAGGGGTTCGGGCCCTTCTTGGGCGAGGTCCACCGCTCGCCGTACCCCTATCAGTACCGGGGTTGGGACAGCGCCCGGGCCCTGGCCGCGCTGGACGCGCTGTTCGCCGGGCAGGTGGCCCCGGAGACGGTGGCCGCGGTGGTGATCGAGCCGGTTCTGGGTGAGGGAGGGTTCGTGCCCGCGCCGCCCGATTTCCTCCGTGGCCTGAGGTCGATCTGCGACCTCCACGGGATCGTTCTCGTGGTCGATGAGGTCCAGAGCGGCATGGGCCGGACGGGAAAGCTCTTCGCGATCGAGCATTCCGGGATCGAGCCAGACCTCATGACCGTCGCCAAGAGCCTGGCGGGCGGCCTGCCACTCTCGGCAGTGGTGGGAAGGGCGGAGATCATGGACGCTCCCGGCCCCGGAAGCCTGGGCGGGACCTTCGGTGGCAATCCGGTCGCCTGCGCCGCGGCGCTGGCCGTCCTTGATCTGGTGGAGGACGGGTCGCTGCTGGAGCGAGCCGGGGTGCTAGCCTCGATATTGGAGGAGCGCCTCGGAGAGTGGGGACGGCGCTACCGGCTGGTGGGTGATGTCCGCCAGCTCGGGGCCATGGCCGGGGTGGAACTGGTGCTCGACCGGGACAGCAAGGAGCCCGCCGGCGACGAGACTGCGGCCATCCTCGCCGGGTGCCGGGACGAGGGGCTCCTGGTGCTCCGGGCGGGGCCGGCCCACAACGTGCTGAGGGCCCTCATGCCCCTCACCATCGAGGAGGAGCCGTTGCTCCGGGGCCTGGACGTGCTTGAGGGCCAGCTGCGGCGGGCGGAGGAGCGGGCGTTTGGAGCGTCCGGCAAGGCGAAGGAGGCGAGTTCCAGATGATCGATCCCGGGACCACGCGGCGGATCTTCGTCGGTGGGGAGTGGGTGGAGAGCGAGAGCTCGGCGGTCCAGGAGGTCTTCAACCCCGCGACCGGGGAGGTGATCGCGAGGGCACCCCGAGGTTCGGAGTCGGATGTCCAGCGGGCGGTCGAAGCGGCACGCCGGGCCTTCGACGGCGGGTGGGGTGACACCACGCCCAAGGAGCGCAGCGAGGCTCTGCTCAAGCTCGCCAGCCTGGTAGAGGAGCACAGCGAGGAGCTGGCCCGCATCGAGTCCCAGAACGTGGGGAAGCCGATCACCACGACCATCTCCGAGGAGATGCCGCCCACAGTGGACGCCCTCCGCTTCTTCGCTGCCGGGGCGCGCTGCCTCGAGGGCAAGGCAACGATGGAATACCTGCGCGGGTTCACCAGCATGATCCGCCGGGAGCCGGTTGGGGTGGTGGGCTCGATCGCACCCTGGAACTACCCCCTGCAGATGGCGGTGTGGAAGCTCGGGCCGGCCCTGGCCGCCGGCAACACCGTGGTCCTCAAGCCCTCGGAGTGGACCCCGCTGTCCGCGCTGCGCTTCGCGGAGCTGGCGGCCGAGGCACTGCCTCCGGGGGTGCTCAACGTGATCACCGGAGATGGGGACCAGGTCGGTGCGGGCATCGTCCGCCACCCGGGGGTGGGGATGGTCTCCCTGACTGGGGACGTGGGGACCGGGAAGGAGATTGCCCGGGCCGCCTCCAGCACCCTGAAGAAGGTGCATCTGGAGCTCGGCGGCAAGGCCCCGGTGGTGGTGTTCGACGACTGCGACCTGGAGGCCACGGTGGAGGGGATCAAGGTGGGCGCCTTCTTCAACGCCGGCCAGGACTGCACCGCGGCGACGCGCGTCTTGGTAGCCGACCGACATTTCGATGACTTCGTCAGCACCCTGGTGACGGCGGTGGAGGGCCTCCGCGTCGGGGACCCCTCAGACCCCGAGACCGAGATGGGGCCGGTGGTGTCGTCCCAGCAGCTCCAGCGGGTGACCGGGTTCGTGGAGCGCGCGGTCGCCGGCGGGGGCGAGGTGCTCACCGGAGGCGCGCCCGTGGACCGGGGCGGATTCTGGTACACCCCCACGGTCGTCGTGCCCCCCGACCAGCGCTCCGAGATCGTTCAACGCGAGGTCTTTGGACCGGTGATCACGGTGCAGCGCTTCTCGGACGAGGATGCCGCGGTGGCCTGGGCCAACGACGTCGACTACGGACTGGCGGCCTCGGTGTGGACCAGGGATGTGGGACGAGCGATGCGCATGGCGAAGCGCCTCAAGTTCGGAACCGTCTGGGTGAACACCCACATCATCCTGGTCAGCGAGATGCCCCACGGGGGCTTCAAGCAGAGCGGCTACGGCAAGGACCTGTCCTCCTACTCCATCGAGGAGTACACCCAGATCAAGCACGTGATGGTGTCGTTGGACTGAGAGGAGATCACGCGGGGCCGTCAGCGCGGGCAAGACAGAGCCGCCGCAAGACCACCGGGCCTCGTCCACCAGGGCCGCGGTGGCGAGCCAGGGCCCCAGGCATGGCGCCTCGCTGCGCCCGCGGGGACCCCCACCGCGGGCCGCGGCGCCCGACGAAGTAGTGGTGCCAATCCCGGGCCCGGCCTCAGGGGGTCGGCCCCGCCCCCTTCGACGGGCATCACCAACTGCGTCCGGGGCAACTCCGCTTCCCCGCGGGACTCAGTGGATAGGGCCGCCCTGGCCCCCTGATCTCGGAACCAGGCGCCTGCCCCTTGGGGGCTGCGGCGCTCCCCATCTCCCGCAGCGCCAGCCGGGGTGCCGGGCGGGGACGGATTGCCCGCGGGCCGACCAGCCTTAGGCCCCCCTCTGACCTCGCGGCGGTCCGCCCAGCCGGGCCTGCCCCCCCTGGAGTACCCGCCCACCGCCTCGGCGATGGTGATCACCGTTTCCAGAGCCCCGATCTCGGTGGTCGCCGGGCGGACCGCGGGGGGCGCCGGGCGCACCCGACTCGCGGCCCTGAGGCGATCGCCAGGCCCCGGCTCCTTCTAGCACGGCTGGCCACGGTTGGGGCGCGCCCGGGCTTGGCACGGGGACCGGTCCGGATCGCGCCATCTCCCGGAACGAGCATCCGGGCAGGCCGAAGTTTGACACCCCATCCCCGGGGCGATAGAATGGGCTCCCGCGCCTCCGGAGGGGCGCTTGTTTCCATGTGTGGCCGTCACCCCGGAGCGGCCAGCGTTCTCCAAGGACAAGTTCAGTTTGCCCACCATCCAACAGCTGGTCCGCCAGGGCCGCGCTCCGGTCACCAAGAAGACCAAGTCGCCGGCGCTGAAGGGTTCGCCCCAGCGGCGGGGAGTGTGCGTGCGGGTGTTCACCACCACGCCCAAGAAGCCGAACTCGGCCCTCAGGAAGGTGGCGCGCGTGCGCCTGACCAGCAAGATCGAGGTCACCGCCTACATCCCCGGCATCGGCCACAACCTGCAGGAGCACTCTGTGGTGCTGGTGCGGGGGGGCAGGGTCAAGGACCTGCCCGGGGTGCGGTACCACATTGTGCGCGGCACCCTGGACACGGCAGGGACCAAGGCTCGCAAGCAGGCCCGAAGCAAGTACGGGGCCAAGCGCGAGAAGCCGGCCAAGGCCTGAGATGCCAAGGCGCCAGCGCGTCTCCCGGCGGGTGGTGGTGGCCGATCCGGTCTACCACAGCGAGGCTCTTGCCAAGTTCATCAACTGCCTCATGCTGAACGGCAAGCGGAGCACGGCGGAGCAGATCGTGTACTCCTCGTTGAACCGCATCGCCAAGAGCCAGCGGCGGGAGCCACTGGAGGTGTTCGACACCGCCGTGCGCAACGCCACGCCCATCCTGGAGGTCAAGCCCAAGCGGGTGGGTGGCGCCACCTACCAGGTGCCCGTGGAGATCCGCCATGATCGCCGTCTGGCGCTGGCCCGGCGCTGGATCATCCGCAGCGCCCGTAGCCGCCACGGCAAGAGCATGGCCGACCGGCTGGCTGCCGAGCTCATGGACGCCAGCAACGGCATGGGGCAGGCGGTCAAGCGCAAGGAGGACACCCACAAGATGGCGGAGTCCAACCGCGCGTTCTCGCACTTCAGGTACTGAGACGCCGTGACCACCCAGACCACCTTGTCCGGCGGCGCGTCTCTGGCCCACGGGCGGAAGGTCCCCCTGGACCGGGTGCGCAACATCGGGATCATGGCCCACATCGATGCGGGCAAGACCACGACCACCGAGCGGGTCCTGTTCTACACCGGACGCATCCACAAGATGGGCGAGGTCCACGAAGGTGCGGCGACCATGGACTGGATGGTGCAGGAGCAGGAGCGGGGCATCACCATCACCTCGGCGGCGACGGCCGCGTCCTGGCGCGATCACCAGATCAACATCATCGACACCCCGGGGCACGTCGACTTCACCGTCGAGGTGGAGCGCAGCCTGCGGGTGCTGGACGGGGCGATCGCGGTCTTCGACGCCGTGAGCGGCGTTGAGCCCCAGTCGGAGACGGTGTGGCGTCAGGCCGACCGCTACGACGTGCCGCGGATCTGCTTTATCAACAAGATGGACCGGGTGGGCGCCGACTTCGCCGCCGCGGTGCGTTCAATCACCGAGCGGCTGGGTGCCCGGGCGGTCCCGGTGCAGCTGCCGATCGGGGCCGAGGACGCCTTCCAGGGGGTGGTGGACCTGATCCGCGAGCAGGCCATCGTGTACACAGATGATCTCGGCACCGCCCTGGAGGAGACCTCCATCCCAGCCGACATGGCGGAGTTGGTGCGGGCCGCGCGCCAGGAGCTGGTGGAGGCCGCCGCGGAGTTCGACGACGAGCTCATGCAGACCTACCTGGACGACCGGCCGGTGGCTCCCGAGAAGCTGAGCGCGGCCTTGCGGCGGGGCGTGGTCGCCGCCGAGGTTTTCCCGGTGCTCTGCGGGGCGGCCCTGCGCAACCGGGGGGTCCAGCCCATGCTCGACGCGGTGGTCGAGTTTCTGCCCTCGCCCTTGGACCGCCCCGCGGTCCGCGGGGCGGACCCCAGGACCGGGGCTGAATTGGTGCGCGAGGTCGCCGACGATGCCCCCTTCGCC
>JAJZGN010000103.1 GCA_021798435.1 bacterium
CCGGGGAGCGCACCAAGATCACCTTCGGCGCCCACCGGCTGGACTGGGCGGCAGGCTTCCTCGTGGAGCTCGGAGTTCCGTTCGTGGTGAGTGAACCGGAGGCCCTGCGCTGTCATCTGCACCATCTGGGCCTGAGGCTAACCTCCTCCCACCGCGAATGTGGGTCGGCGCGGCAGGGGCGAGCCACAAGCGGTGCCGCGGCTGGCCGCCAGCCTTCTGGCTGACCCGGGCCGGGAGGGGGTGGGATGCGGACGTCGCCCTTTCGCTCGCGAAGAGACCAGCGAGCGAGCAGAGCCTGGCCCCAAGCTGGTGTGCCCAAACCCCGGAACGTTATAATCCGGCCACTTTGGCTGTCGTAGGCGGGCGCCGCCACGGCCGCCGGTTCCGCTCCGGCAGGCTTTGCCGCGCCGCTGGGAGGTGTAGGACCCGATGACCCGAACCGTGCTGATACCGGTGCTCCTGGCTGGCATTCTGGCCATCATCTATGGGGGCGGGCTGGCCCGCTGGGTGTTGCGCCGCTCGCCCGGCAACGAACGGATGCAGGAGATCGGCCAGGCCATCCGGGAGGGAGCCTCGGCCTACCTCAACCGGCAGTACACCATCATCGGAGCCATCGGCCTGGGGCTGGCCGTGCTCCTGGCTCTGGGCGGTCTGATCAACAGCTCCCTGGGCTGGAAGACCGCTCTCCTGTTCCTGTTCGGGGCGGTCCTCTCGGCCAGCGCCGGTTACGTGGGTATGAACGTCTCGGTCCGGAGCAACTACCGCACCGCCGAAGCGGCCCGGAGCGGGTTGGGTCCGGCTCTCCGGGTGGCCTTCAACGGAGGCGCCGTCACCGGCTTCTTCGTGGTGGGGCTGGGGCTCATGGGCGTCACCATCGCCTTCTGGATCCTGGACAAGCCATCGGCCATCGTGGGGCTGGCCTTCGGCGCATCGCTCATCTCGGTGTTCGCCCGACTCGGCGGGGGCATCTACACCAAGGCGGCGGATGTGGGTGCCGACCTGGTGGGCAAGATCGAGGCCGGGATCCCCGAGGACGATCCCCGCAACCCGGCGGTGATCGCCGACAACGTCGGGGACAACGTCGGGGACTGCGCGGGGATGGCCGCCGACCTGTTTGAGACCTACGCCGTGACCGCGGTGGCGGCGATGCTGCTCGGGGAGCTCCAGTTCCACAACTTCGGGCTCACCGTGTACCCGCTCCTGCTGGGGGCGATAAGCATCGTGGCCAGCGTGGTGGGGACCCTCTTCGTGCGCATCGGCAAGGGTGGCTGGATCATGGGGGCCCTCTATCGGGGGCTGGTGGCGTCGGCCCTGGTGGCGATAGTCGGCTTCGCCATCCTGACCGCCGTCCTCTCCAGCACCGGCGGCCTCTCCGCCGCGGTGCTCGGCCACCCGGTGATCAATCTGTTCTGGTCGGGGGTGATCGGAGTCGTCATCACCATCCTGATCGTGGCGATCACGGAGTACTTCACCGGAGCCCAGTTCAGCCCGGTGCGCGGGATCGCCCGCAGCTCCCAGACCGGCCACGCCACCAACATCATCGCCGGGCTGGCTGTGGGGCTGGAAGCGGCCGCGCCCCCGGTCTTCGTGATCGGGGTGGGGATCCTCGGCGCCTACGCCCTGGCCGGGCTCTACGGGATCGCGATCGCCGCCATGGCGCTGCTCAGCATGGTGGGAATCGTGGTGGCGATCGACGCCTACGGCCCGATCACCGACAACGCCGGGGGGATCGCCGAGATGGCGGAGCTGCCGGAGTCGGTCCGCAGCGTGACCGACCCCCTGGACGCCGTGGGCAACACCACCAAGGCGGTCACCAAGGGGTACGCCATCGGGTCCGCGGCACTGGCCGCCCTGGTGCTCTTCGCGGGGTACACCGAGACCCTTGGGCACCACCACTTTGACTTCAGCCTCAGCAATCCGCGAGTGATTGTGGGGCTGCTCTTCGGCGGCATCCTCCCGGTGCTCTTCGCCTCCCTCTCCATGCAGGCCGTCGGCCGGGCCGCCGGCGGAGTGGTCGAGGAGGTGAGGCGCCAGTTCCGGGAGATCCCCGGGATCATGGAGGGGACCGGGCGGCCGCTCTACGGGAGGGCGGTGGCGATCGTGACCGCGGCAGCCCAGCGGGAGATGATCCTGCCCGGACTGATCCCGGTGGCCGCCCCGCTTCTGGTGGGCTTAATCCTGGGTCCCGTGGCCCTAGGGGGGATGCTGATCGGCACCATCGTGGTGGGCCTGTTCGTGGCCCTGCAGATGACCTCCGGGGGCGGTGCCTGGGACAACGCCAAGAAGTACATCGAGGAAGGCAACTTCGGGGGCAAGGGGACCGAGACCCATGCCGCGGCGGTGACCGGGGACACGGTCGGGGACCCCTACAAGGACACCGCGGGGCCGGCCATCAACCCCATGATCAAGGTGGTCAACATCATCGCCATCCTGATCGCCCCGATCATCGCCACCCACTACCTCATCCACTGAGGTAGCCCACCAGAGGTAACCTGGTCCAAGCCATGGACGACGCCGAGCAGGTCGAGTACCTGGAGGAGATCGCGGACCTCAGGCGGCGGGCTCGGGTGCTGGAGGAGGCCCAGGGGTCGGCCGCGCTCATCGCGGAGTACATGGTCGAGGTCCAGCTCCTCGAGTCCCTGCTCCTGGCAGCCCGGGAGCTGCGCGACCAGCTGGTCCACGAGCCGGAGCTGGGGGAGATGATGCTGCTCCGGGGCTTCTCGCCGGCCAGCTTCCAGGACGTCTACTCCTTCGTGTACGAGGCGGCGATGGAGATCGAGCTCTCCGGGGATCAGCTGGCCCGGGCCGTGTCCGGGACCGACTTCGCCGACCTCCTCCGGCGGCGGGACGCGGTCAGCGGCTGAGCTCAACTCCGGCGAGGCCGGGAAAGCTGAGCCCGAGGGCCACCGCCATCACCATACTGGCCGCCAAAAAGGGGAAGCGCAGGCCGGCCGCCTGAGCCAACACCCCTCCCAGCGCGGCCCCCACCGGGTAGGCGCCGATGCCCACCACCCGGAAGGTGCTGGTGACCCGGCCGAGAAGGGAGTCCGGGGTCTCGCGCTGGCGGTAGGAGACCACCGTCACGTCCCAGAGCGTCCCCAGGAAGCCCAGCAAGACCAGCACCGGGACCACCAGCCAGAGCCGGGGAAGTCCCCAGATGGCCAGCAGCCCGAGGCCGTTCACCGCCAGAATGGCGCGCAGAAGCGCGGGGCGACGCAGCCGGGTGCCGGCCCGGTAGGCGAACAGGCTCCCCAGGAGGCCACCCGCGGCCATGACGGCGAGCAGCACTCCGTACATCGCTCGCGGGACCCGCAGGACCTCCAGGACAAAGAGCACGAAGGTGCTGAGCACCATCCCAAAGGCGAGATTCTGCAGGCCCACCAGAACCGCCAGGAGTCGAAGGGGCCGGTGAGCCCAGAGCCAGCCGGCCCCCTGGGCCACCTCTGAGACGAGCCGGCCCCCGCCCCTGGAATCTGGGGGAAATGGCCCGGCCACGGCCAGGAGCAGGACCCCGGCAAGCACGAAGGCCGCCGCATCTGCGCCGAAGGGAAGCGCCCTCGCCGCGGTGAAGAGAAGGGCGCCCAGCGCCGGGCCCAACAAGTTCTCGCCGGTGGCGTACCCGCCCTGGCTGATGGCGTTGGCGCGCTCCAGATGCGGCCCTCTCACCAGCCGCGGCAGCAGGCCCGAGGCGGAGTTGCTGCCCAGGGTGTCGGCCGAGCCCAGGAGGAACCCGAGGACGCAGAGCCAGGCGATGTCCACCAGGTGAAAGCCCACCATCGCCACCAGGGTCACGGCCAGGACGACCCGGACCGCGGTGGCCAGCTGCATCAGCGAGCGCCGATCGTGGCGGTCTGCCAGGGCTCCCGAGAAGGGGTTGACCAGCAGCCAGGGGGCGGATTGGCAGGCCGCCACCCCCCCCACCAGCGCGGGCGAGGTGGTGAGCGAGGCGGCCAGGAGCGGCAGGGCAGCGACCCGCACGCCGTCGCCCAGACCCGCGGCGGTGACGGAGGCGGCGTAGGCCCAGAATGACGAACCGAGGGCCGAAGTGGGATGGGGCGCGGACCGGACGCTCACGGCAACTCCAGGTGGTCGGGGGACGAAGAGGGGGCAGATGGGCAGAGTGGCGAGGCTGGGTGGGACCTGACCCGCGGCAGCTGGGGGGGCGGGGAACGCCACGTGACGGCGCTGGGCTCCGGCCATCGGGGCGCCGGGCGGGAGCGGGAATGTTACCAAACGAGGACTCCGCCGAGCCGGGCGCGACCACGACTGGGGCCCCGCGCCCTGGCTAAGTTGTAGACTACCCTACAACTCTCTGAGGGAGGAGCAGTCTCATGACGGAAGACGATGCGGCGACCGCTCTGATCCAGGCCGCTGAGGGCCTCTTCGACAGCGGAGTGATGTCCGCCAGCGGGCACGCCAACCTCTCCTCCCGGGTCGGGCGGGAGCAGATGCTGATCACCGCCCAGGGCGGGGTGCGGGGGCTCCTGGCGGACCAGCTGGCGCTGGTGAGCCTGGAGGGAGAGGTGGTCCGGGGATCCCTGGAGCCCACCATGCGCGAGATCGTGGCCATGCACACCCTGGTCTACCGCCGGCGGGACTCGGCCGGGGCCGTTATCCACACCCACTCCCCCGCGCTCCTGGCCTTCGCCATGGCCAACCGGGAGCTGCCCTGCCGCTATGAGGCGCTGCTGCGCTTCGGACAGGCTGAGCCGGTGCCGGTGGTCCCCTGGGCCCCCCGGGGTTCCGACCGCTCAGTCGAGGGCATCGCCCAGGCTCTGGGTCGCAGTTCGGAAACCATGGCCGTGCTGCTGGGCAACCACGGAGTGCTGGTCTTCGGCCCGGACCCCGGAGGCGCCCGGGCCCTCCTAGTGGCCCTGGAGGAGGCTGCGAGGGGTGAGCTCGCCGCAGCCGGGCTGGGCGGCGCGCGGGAGTTCCCCGAGGGAGCACTGGAGGAGGTGCGGCGTTCCATGGCCACGGCCCGGCAATGAAAGGGGGGGAGACCCCGGCCGCCCGCGGGTCTCACCCGAAGGCGCGGGAGGCGCCGGCGGAGGCTCAGCCCATCGGATTCAGGTTGAGCCGGGCGGCCCGAACCCTCCGGCTCGCCTGGGCGGAGCGCCTCTCCCCCCTCGAGCTGTCGCCCCCCCAGGCGGCGGTCCTGCGCTCCTTGCTGGACCACGACCGCACCGGAGTCAGGGGGCTGGCACGGCTCCTGGCCACCGATCCGATGAACGTCAAGCACCTGGCGGATCGCCTGGAAGAGGCGGGCCTCATAGTGAGCGGAGCCGACCCGGCGGACCGCCGCACCCGCTCTCTGACCCTCACCTCCCGGGGCCGCGAGCGGGCGGTCGAGGTGGAGCGGCTGGTCCAGGAGCAGGACCGGTGGCTGGCGGGGCGCCTCGGGGAGGAGGGACTCGCCGGCCTGGCGACGGCGCTGTCGGACCTGGAGGCGGTGCTCGACGCCGCCGACCACGGCCCCGCGGCGTGGGATGAGCGCCACCGCCAGCGCCCCTTCTCCACGGATCCAGATCCCCTGGTGCTCGAGGTGGCATCCGCGCTGCCCACCGGAAGGGCGCTGGATCTGGGCTCCGGAGCCGGTCGCAACAGCCTGGGGCTGGCCGACCTCGGCTGGAGGGTCACAGCGGTCGACTTCTCGAAGGTGGCGCTGGACCAGCTTCGCAGCGCCGCGCAGGAGCGGGGGCAGGAGATCGAGGTGGTGCAGGCCGACCTGCTCCGGTACCGTCCTTCCCAGGAGACCTTCCAGCTCTGCCTGGTCGCCAACATCCACCTGCCAGAGGGGCAGTTGGCCACGGTGCTGGAGGCGGCGGCCTCCTCGCTCGCACGTGGCGGTCACCTCCTGGTGATCGGTCATCACGCGGAGACCCCCGGGGGGCACGGACCGAGGCACTCGGGACTGCTCTTCACCGAGGCGAGGGTCTCCCGGATCGTTCCGGCTGAGCTGCAGGTGGTGCGGATGGAGCGTCACCAGCGGAGCCACGGTGGCGACCGCTCCGACACCGAGGACCTGGCTCTCCTGCTGCTGGCTCAGCGCAAGTAGGGCGATCGGGCGGATCGCCGAAATGCTCAGGCCAGGGATCGGGCCGAGGCGCAGGGCCGGCACCTGCCATGGCCCACGAGCTCCACCTGTTCCAGGTCGAAGCCGATCTGGGCGGTGGCCGTCCGGACCCCCTCCAGCAGCTGCGGAACCCGGATGTCGGTGGTGGACCCGCACACCTCACACACCAGGTGCTGGTGCAGGTCGCTGCCGTCGCGGACCGCCTCGTAGGCGCTGGCGTGCCCCAGCTGAACCCGGCGGGCCAGGCCGAGTTCCACCAGGAGGTCGAGGGTGCGGTAGACGGTGGTCCTCTGGAACCCCGGGACCTTGAGCGAGATCGCCGAGCAGAGCTGATCGGCGGTGGCATGGCCGACATGCTCTTCCAAGGCCGCGTACACCAGACGCCGTTGGGGGGTGAGCCGCAGCCCCCGACCCCTGATCGCCTCCAATGCGTCCATTGGTGCAAATAGTACCAAGCCGAGGCTATTGCAACAGTGCGGGGAGGGCCGCGAGCGCGGACGCGGGGGGCGAGGGATATGCTGTTGTGGTGAGTGGGGAGAGTTCGGCGCTGGCCCAGCTGGAGGATGCCCTGGCCCGGATCGAGGATCCGGAGTTGCACCGACCGATGATGCAGCTGGGGATGCTGAAGAACCTTCGCCTGGAAGGTGGGGTGGCCCGGGTCAAGGTGGTCCTCACCACCCCGGCCTGCCCGCTCAAGGACCGCATCCAGGGGGAGATCGAGGCCGCGGTCTTGGGCAGGGTGCCCGGGGTGGAGGCGGTGGAGCTGGAGTGGGGGTCTGATGTCTCCCGCACCCGCGGGGTCACCGGACGTCAGGAGGTGCCGGGGGTTCGCAACACCGTGGCGGTGAGCGCCGGCAAGGGTGGTGTGGGCAAGACCACGGTGGCGGTGGCGCTGGC
>JAJZGN010000104.1 GCA_021798435.1 bacterium
GAGGGTAGGACCGCGGGGACGATCAGCATCAGGAGGAAGGTCACTCCGACGACCTTCTGGACGGCGCTGGCGGGCGTCGAGCTCCCCAGCCGGAAGATGTCCACCAGGGGCTCGACGATGAAGATCACGGGGAGGACCACCATCGCGCCCAGGATGAAGGGGGTGCGGCGGAACTCCCGGAGCTCCTTTCGGGTCATGGCCAGCAGGCGGCCGAGGTCCAGCCTCATCACCGCGGAGCCGACCCGTCGTGGTCGATCAGCTGCAGGTAGACGTCCTCCAGGGAGTGCTGGGACTCCGCCAGCGACACCAGGTCGGCTCCGGCGGCCACCACCGCCCGGGCCACGTCGGGTGCCGCCTCACGGGGGTCGGCGACGCTGAGGACGTAGGCGCCGTGGTCCCCCTCGCTCCACCCCTTGACCGCCGCGACGCTGCCGAACACGGCGCTGGCGTCGAGGAGTGGCGAGGCCGTCTCCACCACCAGCGAGCCGCCGAAGAGCCTCGCCCGAAGATCCTTGGGGCTCCCCACGCTGCGGAGGCGGGTGTTGAGGATCGCCACCCGGTCGCAGAGCCGCTCCGCCTCCTCCAGCCGGTGGGTGGTGAGGAAGACGGTGACCCCGCGCTGGCGCCACCCATTGATCAGCTCGTGGACCTCCCTGGCCGCCACCGGGTCCAGCCCCGAGGTGGGCTCGTCGAGGAACATCACCTCGGGGTCGTTGAGAAGGGCGCGGGCCAGCCCGACCCGCTGCCGCAGCCCCTTCGACAGCCCCCCGCAGCGGTCCTCGGAGCGGTCAGCCAGCCGGACGGCCTCCAGCGCCCCGGTGATGCGCCCCTCGGGCGCCCGAAGGCCGTACAGCGAGGCGAAGAGCTCCAGGTTCTCCCGAACTGTGAGCCTGAGGTAGAGCCCGGGGTTCTCGGGCATGACCGAGATCCGCCGTCGGATCGCCTCCCCGTTCTGGGGGGAGAGGGGTATTCCGGCGACCTCCGCGGAACCCGCCGTGGGAGCGATCAGGGTTCCCAGCGTCCTCACGGTGGTGGTCTTGCCCGCCCCGTTGGGCCCCAGGAACCCGAAGACCTCGCCCCGGGCGACCTCGAAGGAGACATCCTCGAAGGCCGCCCGATCCCCGAAGCGCTTGGTCAGCGCCGAGACCCGGAGCGCGGGCCCGCCGGGAGCGGGCGGCCCCGCCATGGCCCCGCCCGGGCCCGGAGCTGGTTGGCCCATGGTGGGAGAATACCCCGTCCCGGGGAGCTGCCGGCGCAGCCTTGGGGTCCCGGCCGCCGGGTTGAGGCCCGGTTCATCTCAGATGCGGACCTGGCCGGGGTGCACTTTGTCGCACTCGGCCAGCAGGGGACGGGAGTACGGCTCATCGTGGGGCGGGCGCGCTCCACCCGCGACAGCCAGATGGCCCCCCTCACCGAGTTCAGCGACCAATCCCTGGTGGCTGCCTGGGAAGGAGGCGCCCTGGCGTTGGAAGCTGACAACCGTGCCCACGCCCACGAGGCTCCTATGGGGATTCGCTCACGTCTGATGCGGGGGCGTTCGTGGCCGTCTCGCCGCCGAATATCCCCTCCCCTGCATCGGCCCCATGTTCCGGTTGGAGCTCGAAGAGCGGATTCCGTCGAGCGTCGGCGATGTAGTCCTCAAGCTCGTCGTCGATGCGAACCCGCAACGTCCACAGGACTCCCAGGGGTGGTCTGAAGTGCGGCCCGACCAGCGCACCGAGGACGCGCGACCGCCGGAAACGCTGGAGTTCGCGCTGGAGCACAGCTCCCGCTGCTTCGGGCGAGAGCTCGGTGGCATGGACCGGTACCTGGCTGCCTCCCGGAAGGGTGACCATGGCCTCGGAGTCCGCCCGAAGGTTGGCGACCCAGCCAGTCTGGCCGTAGGACCCCTGCACGATCCAGCGACCGCCAAGGTCGAGCATCCCCAGCGGTACCGTTCGAAGTTTGCCGGACCTCCGGCCGCGCGTTCTGAGGAGCACGTTTGGGGCACCCGTCGGTAACCCCGCCGAAATCAGCCAACGGGTCAGCGGGTTGACTAGGCGGAGCGTCCGCCCAGCCACCCGATAACGGATGTCCACCGGGGTGGCGGTGCGGCGATCATTCATGAACAGAACACGAACCGAACCGGCCGGATGTGACGGCCAAGATCGGCGGGCGGCCATGTCATACTCGATCGACACAAGCCGTGTTTCCGATATGACGCCCCTGGAGCAGGTGGACGGCGTGACCCGACGCGACTGGCTCGCGGCGGAGTTCGAGCGACACCGCGGGCATCTGCGAGCGGTCGGCTACCGCATGCTGGGGTCGGTCTCTGACGCCGAAGACGCCGTGCAGGAATCCTGGCTGCGGCTGGATCGAGGCGACCCGGGCGGGACCGAGGACCTTCGGGGCTGGCTGACGGTGGTGGTCGGTCGGATCTGCCTGGATACCCTGCGTAGTCGGAAGGCACACAGCGAGCGGCTCGCTGGTTCGTGGCTTCCGGAGCCGATAAGTTGCGCCGCGGCCGACCGCGACGTGGTGATGGCCGACTCGGTCGGGCTGGCTTTGCTGGTGGTCCTCGAGTCGCTGACCCCCGTGGAGCGGCTCGCGTTCGTGCTTCATGACGTTTTCGGCATTCCGTTCGTGGAGATCGCACCGCTGGTGGAGCGATCTCCGGCCGCGACCCGGCAACTCGCGAGCCGAGCCAGGCGGCGGGTCAGGGCCGAGGCGCCGGACCCAGACGCCGATTTTGCGACCCAGCGAGGTGTGGTCGATGCCTTCCTCGCCGCCGCGCGCCGTGGGGACTTCGAGGCACTCCTTCAGACGCTGGATCCGAACATCGTCCTCCGCATCGACGGAGGCCCGCACGCACCGCGACCTTTGGCCCAACCACCAATCGTTGGTGCCGTGGCTGTGGCGAATGGAGCAAAGAATTTCCGGTCCGTCGGGGCCAAGATCGAGCCAGTGATCGTCAACGGCGCCCCGGGGCTGGTCATCCGGTATCCGGCGCGATCGTTCCTCGCGGCCTTTACGGTGACCAAGGGGCGGATCGTCGAAATCGACCTCATCGCCGACCCGGACAAGCTGCGGGGGCTGTCGCTGGCCTGACTAGACTCAGAATGCAGCCGATACGACGCGAGAGCCGGCGGTGGTGCTCCAGCTGACCTGCCAAACCTGATCGCCGTACACAGCTACCCCCGGCTGCGGCCACCGGGAAACCGCCAGAGGGCCGCAGGGGGTCCCAAGTGCCACGAACTGCATGGCCCGCTGCTCCATCTCCCAGGCCCGGGGAGCTGGACCGCTGCCTGGCTGCTCAGCTCGCCCGGCGCTACGCCGACTTGCGGGCCTTCGCCACCTGGTTCCCGGCCCAGGGCGTCGAGGTCCCCGCCTGCTGGCAGGCCCACGGCGGGGTGGTCCACCGCCTGGCCGCGGTGTATGCCTGGAGGGCCCCCGCCCACGCTCCCGACGCCCACCGCCGGGAGGCCGCCGACTTGTGGGCCCTCGGCCTGGCCCGGCTCCAGCGCGACCGGGAGTCGCTGCTCGCCCACCGGGGCAAGCATCCGCCACCGGATGCCCGCGGGGACAACCCCTGCCGGTCGCTGAGTTCGCGGAGTTCGTCAAGGCCCAGGTGGCCGCCCGTGCCCAGCGGGACGCCGAGCCCGGCTCCGCCAGATGGCCCGCACCCTCCGCTTCCTATACCTCCTGCTCTCCGAGCTCGCTCGCCGCTGACGCCAGGTCCTCGCCGCCATCTGGGGCGTCTGGGGTGCGATCTCCATCATCGCCAACGGGGGCCAAGTGGGCCCCATGCCCTACACCGACATCTGGGTCATCGCTGGCCCCGCCGGCCGGTGGCTGGTCATGCGCTGCGCCCCGCCCCCGCCGCGACCCCGGCGCCCCTCCAGGCCTGCGATCGGGGCTCCCCCGGGGTGGCGGATCCTGCTGGGCTGGGATGGCCGGGTGTGGCTCTCCGCCCCACCTCAGGTGGCGGCTCTGGTCCTGGGACCGCGCCGCTGCGGCGAGACCAGGGGGTCGTCATCCCAACGTCTCCGCCTGGCCCGGGCTGGTGCTGGTCACCTCCACCCGTTGCTACGTGCTGGGCGCCACCGCCGAATGGCGGGGCCGCCAGGGGATTCCCTGGGTCGTCGATCCCCTGCCTGTCGGCGCCTACCGGCTGTTCTGGTGCCCGCTGCGCGGCCGCCGGGACTGGGACACCGGCCGCCGCCGAGCGGAGGCACTCGAGGTCGACGCTGGCCGGGGGCTCGAGAACGCCTTCCACTGGCGTCAGAGCGACCGAGCTGGTGGCGGTCGCCCTCCACGCCGCCGCCTGCGGGGAGCGGGACATGTCCACCATGTGCTCCTGGGTGCACGCCCCCGCTCGCGACCGCTCGAGGCGCTCACCAAGGCCCCGGCCGCCGCGGCCGGGACCCCAAGGTCGGGGAGCCGCCGGCCAACTCCCCCCCGGCGGACCGTGAGGCTGGAGCCGGTGGCCGGAGGACGCCCGGACCCGCTCCCCGGCCGGCCTCCCCAACCGGGCTACACAGCCCTCCTGTCCGACCACGGCATCGCCGACTCCAGCTGGGCTGCCACCCGGAGCAGGCCGGCGTCATCGAAGGGGCTTCCCACCAGCTGGACCCCGACCGGGAGCCCCTCCGGGGTACCACCCAGGGGCAGGGAGATGGCGGGCTGCCCGGTTATGTTGAAGATCGAGGTGAGAAGCGCCATCTGCAGCACCGGGAGGGCGGGTCCGGACCCGCCCTCGTGCGCCGCCGCCAGCACCTCGCCCACCGCAGGCGGCTCGATGGTCATGGTGGGGGTCAGGAGCAGGTCGAACTCCCGGCCCCACCTCGCCACCAGCTCTCGCGAGAAGCGCTGGAGGGTGTGGGTGGCGGCGGTGTAGTCGAGGCTGCTCACGGCCTCGGCCCCGAGGCGGGCCGCCCTAACGTGGGGCTCGGTCCGCTCCCAGGCGATCCCGGGGAAGTCCGCGAGCCCGGCCCCGGTGACCTGCATGAACGCCGAGACCTCCTCGGGCGTCAGCTCGAGCCCGGCTTCGACCGGGATGTGGCCCAGCGCCTCCAGCCCCCGGGCGGTGGTCTCGACCGCCTCCCGGCAGACGTCCGCCACCGGAAGCCCGAGAGGCGCCGTGGTCACGAGCCCGATCCGCAGCCGTCCCGGGTCCCGGCCCACCTCCTCGATGAAGGGGCGGGCCGGTGTCGGGGCGTTGTACCAGCAGAGAGGATCGGGGCCGCAGATCACATCCAGGACCGCGGCGGTGTCGGCCACGGTGCGGGTGAGGACGCCCTCCACCGCCGCGCCGTCCCAGTAGGTCACGAGGGTCGGGACGCGCCCGCGGCTCACCTTGAGCCCGACCAGGCCGCAGCAGGCCGCTGGGATCCGGATCGAGCCGCCGCCGTCGTTGCCGTGCGCGAGGGGAAACATCCCGGCCGCCACCGCCGCCGCCGCGCCCCCACTCGAGCCGCCCGGGGTCCTGGTCCGGTCCCAGGGATTGCGGGTGGGGGGGAAGCGCAGGTTCTCGGCCGCCGTGATCAGTCCGAACTCGGGTGTGTTGGTCCGGCAGGCGAGCGTGAACCCGGCCCGCCGCAGAGCTGCCACCACCAGCTCGTCGTGGTCGGACAGCTGCGGGGGGGCCCCTCGAGAGCCGAAGGTCACGGGCCAGCCCTCTACCAAGGTGATGTCCTTGACCGGGATCGGCACGCCCATGAAGGGAGGGAGCTCCTCAGGGCGGCTGTGGGCCACCTGGTGGTCCGCGCGCCGCGCTGCGCCGCGCTGAGCCTCGTCGTCGCGCCAGACGATGGCGCCCACTTCCGGGTCTCTCTCGTCCACCCGCAGAAGGCAGGAGTCGAGGGCCTCCAGACAGCTGACCTCCCGCCGCCGGATGGCGCTGGCCAGCTCCAGCGCCGACAGGTCGGGGAGCTGACGCTGGCCGCTCATGGCGCGGCCAACATACCGCGCTGAGATGGAAGGGCGCAGCTCAGCTCGCGGGAAGGAAGGAGAGCCGCACCGCCCGGCGGTTGTTCTCCAGGTTGGTGTCCAGGAGGAGGAGGGACTGCCAGGTGCCGAGCAGGGGCTCTCCGCCCAGAACCGGGATCGTGACCGAGGAGCCGAAGAGGGCCGGGAGGAGATGGTCCGCGCCGTGGCCGGCGGGACCGTGGCGGTGGCGGTAGCGGTCGTCCCGGGGGAGGTGGGTCCGGAGCCAGTCCAGGAGGTCCTGGTCGCTGCCGGCGCCGGCCTCCATGAGCACCAGGGCGGCGGTGGCATGGGGGCAGAAGGCGTTCACCAATCCATCCCGCCTCCCGGCGCAGAAGCGCCTCAGCTCAGAAGTGAGGTCGGATATGCTGCCACCACCCGTGTCCAAGACCAGCTCCAGCGTCTCCACCGCCTTCCCTCCCCATCCCCCCGCAAGCGGCGGAGACCACCAACTCTCAGCGCTCGGTCGGGAGTGAGCCTACCGGTCCCGCGGGGCGGCCGTCCCCGGTTCGTGGCCATGCTGCGGGCGGTCAACGTCGGCGGGCACAACCGCCTTTCGATGCGAGCGCTGGAGGAACTCGCCAGAGACCTCGGACACCGGGAGGTGGTGACCCACCTCCAGAGCGGCAACCTGGTCTTCGTCCCCGCCGAGCCGGTGGAGGCGGAGATCGTACGGGGGCTCGCCTCCGGGCTGGCCGGCCTCCACCTGGAGCAGGTTGACGTGGTCGTGCGGTCGGCGGACCAGATGGCAGCCTTGGCGCTCCGCAACCCGCTGGGAGGAGACCCCAGTGGCTGGCACGTGACCTTCCTCGCGGCCCCTCCCGACCCCGGGCGGATCGCCGCCCTCGACCCCAAGGTGGGAGCCCCGGACCGGTTCCTGGTCCTGGGACGGGAGGTGTACCTGGGATGCGCCGGGCGCTACAGCGACAGCAAGCTCAGCAACGCCTTCCTCGAGCGCCGCCTGGGAGCCCGGGCGACAACCCGGAACTGGGCTACCGTCACCTG
>JAJZGN010000105.1 GCA_021798435.1 bacterium
CTACGACGGCCAACAGCAGCCGGACCCGCCTCTTCCCGACCTCCAGTGGTACGAGCCCCTCCTGGTCTACTGGCTCCCCCAGCGCGACTTCGCCTTCGGGATGGGGATGGTGGCGCTGGGGCTGAGCTGCCTCTGGGAGGCGGTCAGGAGGCGGCGGCTGCCGCTGGCCATCTCCGCCGGCGCCCTCACCGCCGCCGTTCCCCTCTTCAACCCCTTCGGCTATCTGTTCCTGGGGCTCGCGGCCCTCTGGTGGAGCTGGCGCCGCGGGTGGTGGCGGGGGATGGCCGCCTCCATCATCCCGGCGGCCCTCCTGGGGCTGCCCCAACTCTTATTCGAGGTCGCTGGGCCCCACGGGTCCGCGAAGGGGCCCCTCGGGCCCAACCTCTTCCCCGCCCTGGACCTGGGCTGGCTCTCCCACGCCGCCTCAGCTTGCACCGCGACCCAAATCCAGGCGGGGGATGCCTGTTCCGCCCTCTACCTCGCCGGCGCGTCCCCCGTCGTCATCGTGAGGTACCTGGCCCAGACCCTTTCGCAGCCGTCCTTTTACGGGGCCTTCCTCGGCTTCTGGCTCTCCAACACCGGGATCTTCCTGGTCCTGGCGGCGGGGTTGGTGGCGCTGGCCGCGGCCCGGGGACCGGCCCCGGGCAGAGCCCGACGCCTCCAGCTCCTCCGCTTCTGGGGGCCGGGCTGGTTGGCGTTCCTGCTCGCCAACCTGGTCATCACCCAGCCCTGGAACTGGGACAACACCAAGCTGCTCAGCTATTGGTACCTGGTGGCCGCCATCCCCCTGGCCTGGCTCCTCACCCAGGCGCCCCGGGGAGCCTGGCTCCGGGTTCTGGCGGCCGCCGCCACCCTGACGCTGGTCCTGAGCGGGGTCCTGGCTGAGCTCGCTGGACTGGAGGGGCGGAGCACCACCCTGCAGACTCAGCCCAGCGGCGCCACCGCCACCCTGGCCGGGCCTCCGGAGCTGACGGTCGCCAGGGAGGTGGAGCGGAGGACAAGCCCGAGGGCGATCTTCCTGACCGAGGGCCAGCCAAATGACCCGGTCACCTCGCTCGCCGGGCGCACCGCGGTGCTGGGCTACTACGGCTGGCTCTGGAGCTACGGCCAGCCGCTGGCCGCCCGGTACCGCGCGGTGCAGCTGATGTACGCCGGCTGCACCGGCACCGGCTCCTGTCAGGTGGGCTACCTCCTGGCCCGGTACCGGGTCGGGTACGTCGAGTTCGAGCCCGGTGACTACAACCAGGTCGCTGCCAATCTCGCCTGGTACCGCAGCCAGCGCCTGCCGGTCGTGGCGTCGGCCCCGGGCTACGTGATCTTCGACGTCCGCCGTCTCTGGCGCTGAGGGCCTGGCGTCCAGCCATACTCCGGGAGTGATTCTGCGGGACCGTGCCCTGTGCTAGACGGGCACTGCCATCTGGTACCCCCTTGGCTGCGGGAGGCTGGGTCGGCGGCCTGGCGCGACTCCTGGTTCGCCACCTGCCACGGCACAGCCCACCCTCGTTTTGCGTCCGGGCAGGACGTGGTGGCCGCGCTGGACCGCGAGGGCGGAGGACGGGCAGTGGTCTTCGGCTGGCCCTTCTCGGACCCGGGGCTCCTGGCCGAGGTCAACGACTGGGTCGTTGAGGAGGTCGGGCGCCACCCGGCCAGGCTCACCGGTTTGGCGGTGGTCAACCCCGTCTCGCCGCAGGCAGCGTCCGAGTTGGAACGCTGCCGGGGGATGGGCCTGGCGGGCCTGGGGGAGCTCAACGCCGACGGCCAGGGGTTCGATCTCGAATGGGGTGGAGGCTTGCGCCGGGCCCTCATGGTCTGTTCCGACCTGGACTGGCCGGCCGTCATCCATTGCAGCGAACCCGTGGGGCACGACTACGCAGGCAAGGGAAGGGCCACGCCGGAGCGCCTGTGGCGGCTCCTCGGCCCCCTGCTGGAGGAGGCCAAGGGGCTCAGGCTCTGCCTCGCCCACCTGGGTGGCGGCCTTCCCCTCTACGCTCACATCCCCGAGGTGGCGAGGCTCTGCCGCAGCCTCTGGTTCGACACGGCAGCCTTGCCCTACCTGTACTCGGAGAACGTGCTGGCCGACGTCGCCCGGTTGATCGGTCGGGAGCGGATCTGCCTCGGCACCGACTTCCCGCTGCTCCGGCCGAGCCGCTACCGTACGCACCTGGAGGCGATCGCGGGCGCCGAGGGCCGAGATCTCTGGCTGGAGGAGGCGACACTGCGGTGGGTGGCGGGGTGAGCCAGATGGGGGAGCTGGCGTTCGCCGTGGTCTCCATGGAAGGCCCGGACGAGTACAGCCAGGCCGGCGGGCTCGGGGTGCGGGTGGCCCACCTCAGCACCGCCCTCGCCGCCGCCGGCTATCCCACCTGGCTCTACTTCGTGGGGGACCCGGGGCGCCCGGCCACCGAGGTGCGAGGCGGGGTCACCCTGCGGAGGGTCGCCCAGGAGGTCTCGCGCCAACACCCGAGGGGGGCGTACGACGGGGAGGCCCTCAAGGCCGCCCATCTGGCCGCCACCTTCCCCTCTGAGCTGGTGCTCGCATTCGCCCTGCCCCAGCTGCGCGAGGGAAGGACTCCGGTGGTGCTCTTCGAGGAGTGGCACACCGCCCCCTTGGTGCGCAGGGTGTCGGACTTCCTCTGGCAGGAGGGGGCGAGGGACCGCTCGCTGCTGGTCTGGAATGCCAACAACCAGTTCGGATTCGAGGCCATCGACTGGGCGGCCCTCGCCTACACCTCCTCGGTAACGACGGTGAGCCGATACATGCGGGTCCTGCTCCAGGCGCGGGGAGTCGACCCCCTGGTGATCCCCAACGGGATCCCGCTGTCGGCGCTGCGGCGCCCTCCTGCGGCCTCGGTCCAGCGCCTGCGGAGGGCGGCGGGCGAACGCCAGTTCGTCCTCAAGATCGGGCGCTTTCACCCCGACAAGCGCTGGGCCCAGGCGATCTCCGCTCTGGGCGAGCTGCGGCGCCGGGGAGTACCCGTGCGGATGCTGGCGCGGGGTGGAGGGGAGTCGTACGGCCGCGAGCTCATGCGTTCCGCTGAGGGGCTTGGCCTCAAGGTCGCCACTTGGAGAGCGCCCATCCATTCCGCCTCCGACCTGGCCGTGGCCATCGCGGCCAGCTCGGACGCGGACATCCTTGAGCTGGCCACCTTCCTGCCCGAAGCCCTGCTGCCGGTGCTGTACGCGGCCGCTCAGGCGGTGCTGGCCAACTCCGGCTTCGAGCCCTTTGGGCTGGTGGGGCTGGAGACGATGGCGGCTGGTGGGGTGGCGGTCGTGGGGGCGACGGGCGAGGACTACGCGCGCCACCGCCACAACTGCCTTGTGGCCCAGACGGACGAGGCCTTCGAACTGGCCGGGATCGTGGAGTCGCTGGTCGCCGAGCCCGGTCTGGAAGGCGCCATCCGCCGGGCTGGGCGCGCCACCGCCAGGACCTACACCTGGCCCGAGGTGGTGGCCGGGGATCTGGTTCCCCGGCTGCCGCTGCTCGCGGCTCGTCAGATGGTGCGGTGGCCGGCGCTGCCTAAGGGGTGAGCGCCTCCAGCGCTCTCCGATCCCGCCGCCTTCGGTCCCTGGCGCTCCTGGCGCTGACCTTCGCCGTGGGGTTCAACTTGAGGGCTGCCGTTCTGGGCGTGCCTCCAGTCCTCAGCACGGTCCGCGGGGAGCTCCACCTCAGCTACTCGCAGGTGGGACTCCTGGGGGGTGTGCCGATCCTCGCCTTCGGCCTCACGGCCATCCCGGCTGCCCGCCTGGTGCGCCGGCTCGGAGGCTGGCTGGTGGTGACGGCGGGGCTGGGGCTGGCGGCGGCGGGCGAACTGCTGCGCGCCGCCCCCCTCCAGCCTGCGGCGCTGTTCGTCGGCACCGCGATCATGGGGGTGGGGATCGCGACCACCCAGCCGGGCCTCCCGGTGCTGGTCCAGGCCTGGTTTCGGGGCCGGGTGCAGAGCTCTTCGGTCACCCTCACCCTAGGGATCACCGTGGGGGAGCTGGTGGCGGCCAGTCTGACCGGCTCGGCCCTGCTGCCGGCGGTGGGCAGCTGGCAGGGCACCATGGTGTTCTGGGGCCTTCTCGGACTGCTTTGCGCCGGAGCTTGGGCCGCCTTCGCTCCCCGGGCAGATGCCGGCCGGACCCCCGACCGGACCTCGCGCTGGCTGCCGCTCGTCCGACCGTCCCGGGTCTGGGCTGTCTACGCCTGCTTCGCCGGGCAGTCCCTGGTCTTCTTCTCCGCCAACACCTGGATCCCGCTTTCGGCACCGGGCGGGTCTCACTCGGCAGGGGCCACCCTGGCGCTGGCGGCCCTCAACGGGGTGATGGTGCCGGTGGATCTGGTCCTGGTCTTCTGGCCCCGCCAGTTCGCCACCCGCTGGGAGTTCTACCTGGCCAGCGGGCTGGTGGTGCTTCTGGGATGTCTCGCCTGGATCTGGTGGGGCTCCACCGTCCCCTGGCTCGGCCCCGGCCTGATCGGCGCCGGGGTGGCGACCAACTTCGCCGGCCTGCTCGCGTATCCACCGCTGGTGGCCCCCTCCCACCAGGTGGCCCAGCTCACTGCGGTGATGCTGGCGGTGGGGTACGGCTGTGCCTTCCTCGGGCCACTGCTCGGCGGGGTGGCGGTGGACCTGGGAGGCGGCCGCCTCTCCCCGTTCATACCCATAACCCTGGCCGCGGCGGTCATGATGGTGGTGTCCCCGGCAGTGCCCCGGAGCCTCCCTCGCCGGCTGGTCATGGGGGAGGCGGGATGACCCTGGGTTGAGGAGGCGGAGCATGGGAGTGAGCAGGAGCGGGGATGACTGGGACTACCAGGGCGAGGTCTGGGTGCGGCGGCGTCGGGTCGGCCCGCTCGACAATGACGCCTACTTCGTGGCCTGCCCCGAGACCGGCGAGGCCGTCCTGATCGACGCCGCCAACGATGCCCCGCAGCTGATCGCCGCGGCCGAGGGGATGGAGCTCCGGGCAATCCTCGAGACCCACGGGCACTGGGACCACTGGCAGGCGCTGGCCCAGGTCTCGGGGGAGTTCCCGGCCGCGGTGGTCGCGGCCCACCCCGACGATCTCGGCATGTTTCCCCCGCCCCCGCCCGGACACCATCTCCACGATGGCGAGCTGGTCGAGTTCGGCCACCGCCGGCTGAGGGTGATCCACACCCCGGGGCACACCCCGGGCAGCGTCTGCTTCCTGGCCCCCGGGGTCCTCTTCTCCGGGGACACCCTCTTCCCCGGGGGACCCGGCTCCACCCGGCCCCCGGAGGGCGACTTCGCCACCATCCTCGCCAGCATCGAGGTGAAGCTCTGGCCGCTGCCGGACGAGACCCTGGTGCTCCCCGGACACGGGGACCCCACCACGATCGGTGCCGAGCGGCCCCAGCTGGATAACTGGCGCCGGCGGGGCTGGTGAGCAGCTAGAGCGGGAGCCGGGACTCGAGGTGCACGAAGGTCTTCCGGTGCAGGGCCACCGGGCCCAGCTCGCGGAGGGCCTCGAGGTGCTCTTGGCTCCCGTACCCCTTGTTGCGCCTCCACCCGAACCGGGGATGGAGACGGTCGAGCTCCACCATCCGGCGATCCCGATGCACCTTGGCGACGATCGAGGCGGCCGAGATCGCCCTCACCAGCCGGTCCCCCCCGGGGATGCACCGATGGGGCCGGACCGGGTCCAGGCGGAGGTTGCCGTCCACCAGATAGAGCGGTGCCGGCACCCGGCGCATGAGCTCCTCGAACGCCCAGCGGTTGGCCCATCCGACCCCCCGGAGATCGATCTCCTCGGGCGGCACCTCCACCACCGCGACCGCCTTGGCGGCCTCCAGGATCGCCGCCTCGGCCCGCTCGCGCTGGGGCGCCGTGAGAAGCTTGCTGTCCCGGAGCAGGGGGTGGGAGAACCCCGCCGGCAGGATGACGGCGGCCGCCACCAGGGGGCCGGCCAGGGCGCCGCGACCGACCTCGTCCATCCCGCAGGCGCCCTCGGGCACGTCCAGGGACATCTCTTCAACTCTACGTGAGCCAGCGTCTCGCCCTGGGCCGGGTCCTGGAGCTGATCCTGCGCGGTCCGGCGCGGCTCCGGTCGAGGGAGTTCCGGGCCGAGGTCACCACCTGCCGAGGCACGGCTCCGACCTGGCCGATCTCGGCGGACCCGGGATCCCTCCGGGTCGGGGAGCAGGAGCTGATCGCCTTCGGCCCCGCCGGGTGGCGTCACG
Source organism: bacterium (assembly GCA_021798435.1). Taxonomy (GTDB): domain Bacteria; phylum Chloroflexota; class Dormibacteria; order Aeolococcales; family Bog-877; genus JAJYXT01. The sequence goes on from JAJZGN010000105.1 coordinate 6,179, forward strand.
AGCTACAGCGCGTTGGAACCGGCGGCCCGTCCAGATCGGAGAGCGGGAGCGGGCACTGGTGGGAGCTGGACCACCCAGGCATCCAGGAGCACCTCGACCCGGGGCTGCTTCTCTCCTCGCTCTACGACCTTCGCGGCCTGGACACAGTGAGGGGGCCGGTACTGTGGGGCCGCGTCCGGCCGATGGGGGACATGGATGACCTCGCCGCTCTGGTGTACGGCACTGGCGGAGACGGCTGGAGGGGGCTGGTGGATCCCCGGTTGGGGGTGCTGAGTGAGGCCCGGTGGCTCCGGTCGGGCCGGGCGGGATTCCGCTCCCAGATGAGGGTGGAGCTGCAGGGCCGGGCGCTGCCCCGGGTAGGTCCGCGGCGGGCGTGGCAGGCAGTGCTGGAGCGGATGGCGAGCGCCGCAGGGGAGCTGGAGAGGGCCCGGTTCAGGGCCACCGTGCGGGTGGGCTACTCGCTGGAGGGAGTCCGGGCCCTTCCCGCGCTCCACCCCGCCAGTGGGTTCAGCGGTGGTTATGAGTGGAGGGGCTGGCACCGGCGGCTCTTCCCGGTGGGGGTGAGGGGGGTGGCGCAGGAGTGGGCCTCCCTGGAGGAGCACCGCCGCCGGCTTCCACCCCTCCTAAGCCAGGCCGGAGGGGCGGGTTTCGACGCCGAGTCCCGGCTCCTGGCTG
>JAJZGN010000106.1 GCA_021798435.1 bacterium
GGACCGCCGGTCCCCCCAGCGCGAGCCCCGGCCCGAAGGTGATGACCCGGTCATCGGGGTGGAAGTCCCGGCTGGCCAGGGGATGGTCGTGGAGCACCCGCACCACCCTCTCCACGCCACCCAGAGTGGACAGCTTCTCGAGGTCGGGCTCGGTCTCATGTCCGATGAGGCCCACGATTGTGCGCTCCCGGCCGTGTGAGACCTCGGGGGTGAGGCCCAACTGCCGGGCCCGTCGCACCACCTCCTCCACCTGCTCGGAGGTCGCCCCCGCGGCCATCACGATCACGGCCGGGCTCCCCGACCCGGGCTCAGGTCCGGGCGGAGGCTGCCGGCAGCTCCGACGTAGGCATGGCGGATCCCGGCCTGCGGCCTTCTCGTATTGACCAGCATCAGCGCCCGAAGGCAGCGAGGCAGCGCCGTGTCGCCCCCGTGCTCTCGCACCACCAAGAGGGGAACCTGCGAGTACCCGCGCCGCCGGGCCGCCGCCGCCGGGTTGAGACCCGCCAGGTCATCCTGGACCGAGAAGACCACGGCGGCCACGTCCTCCAAGCTGCCTCCGCTGCCCTCGAGCATGGCGGCCAGCAGCTCGCCGACCAACGGCTCCAGCTCCCCTTCGCCCCCCACCGAGATCGCGCCCCGCACCCCGCGGCAGGCAAGCCGTCCGGTCTCCCCCGATTCCTCCACGCCGACACCTCCTTCCAAAAGGAGAGATGCGGAGCGGGGTACCGGGCCCGCCGATGGCTGGGCGCGGACTCCGCTCCGCGCCTCCCGCAGCCTCTGGGTCGAGCCGGCTAGCCCCTGACCAGTGACGCGGAAGGCATCCCGTGCGCATAGGCGTACGGAAAGTCCACCGCGCCGGTAAAGAGCCGCGCTTCGACCTGCATCTGAGGCGCCATGGTGAGGGGTCCGGGGGCGCACGTCAAGCCCCTCTCGCCGCTGCCGCCGGCTCCGCCATCTGGAGGAAGTTGGCCATCAAGCGGCCGCCCAGCGGCGTGAGGACCGACTCGGGGTGGAACTGAACGCCGAACCAGGGGCGGGCGCGGTGGCGCACGGCCATGATCAGGTCGCCATCACTGGTCGCAGTCACCTCCAGCTCCTCCGGCAGGCAGTCCCTCTCCACCACCAGGGAGTGATAGCGGCCTGCGGCAAAGGGAACGGGCAGCCCGGCCAGCACCCCCTCCCCTTGGTGAGCGATCTCGCTGACCCGTCCGTGCACCGGGCGGGGGGCGTGGCCAACCCGGCCACCCATGGCCACGGCCAAAGCCTGGTGGCCCAGGCACACGCCCAAGAGCGGCGTCCTCGGTGGAAGCGCCCGGATCAGGTCCACGAAGCAGCCGGCGGCCTCTGGGCGGCCAGGACCGGGAGAGAGCAGGACTCCCGCCGGCGCGGTGCCGAGGATGTCTTCGACTCCGGCCCGCGAGGGGAACACGCGGACCTCGTGCCCCAGGACCTGGACCTGCTGCACGAGGTTGTAAACGAACGAGTCCTGGTGGTCGACCACCGCGATCACGGGGCGCTCCGGTCAGGCTCGCCGACCGCCGCCAGGATGGCCGAAGCCTTGGCCTCGGTCTCCAGCAGCTCACGCGCCGGGTCGGAGTCCAGCACCACCCCGGCTCCCGACTGCACGTGGACCTGGCCACCGGCCACCACCGCGGTCCGGATGGTGATGCAGAAGTCCAGTTCCCCGGCGAAGGAGCAGTAGCCCACCGCCCCGGCGTAGGGACCCCTTGGAGTGGGCTCCTCGGCCGCGATTATCTCCATGGCTCTCCGCTTGGGAGCCCCGCTCACGGTTCCCGCGGGGAAGGTGGCGAAGAGGGCGTCCATGGGGGTCGTCCCCGCCTCGAGCTCGCCCTCAACCGTGCTCACCAGGTGCATCACCCGAGGGAAGTTCTGGACCTCCATGAACTCAGACACCAGGACAGACCCGGGAGCGCAGACCCGGCCCAAGTCGTTGCGCGCTAGATCGACAAGCATGGCGTGCTCGGCCCGCTCCTTGGGGTCGGCCAGAAGCTCCCCCGCCAGCTCCCGGTCGTGCTCCGGGTCGCGTCCCCTCGGCCTGGTGCCGGCGATGGGGCGGCTGAGGGCACGGCGCTGGTGCACCTTCAGGAGGGGCTCTGGCGAGGAGCCGGCCAGCTCCAGGCCCGGGAGTCGGACGAAGAACATGGCGGGCGAGGGATTGGTCTGGCGGAGCCGCCGGTAGAGTGTGAACCCCGGCTCCCGAGCGGGAACCGTGAGGCGGCGGGAGAGCACCACCTGGTAGATGTCACCCTCCACGATGCGCTCCTGGCCCCGGCGGACCGCCGCCAGGAACTCCCTCGAGGGGATGTTGGGAGCCGCGGACAGCGACACTGAGGGGGCGGGAGGGACGGCCTCGGCCTCCGGCTGCCGGGAGAGCCGCCCCGCCATCTCCTGGAGGATGGGAATGGCATCCTCGTCAGGCTGATCGGCGCCGAGATGGACCACCAAGCAGAGCCGGCCCCCCAAATGGTCATAGACGGCCACCCGATCCAGCACCAGAAGGCTGACCGGGGGGGCGGGGGGGCGTCCCCGCCCCCCCGGGGCCATCTGGCCGTGGAGAAGCTGGGCAGCCTCGTACGAGAGCATCCCGGCCAGGCCCCCGGAACAGGTGGCTAGGCCGGGCACCTCTTCGGCCGAGAGCCGGGAGCTGAGCTGCCGCAGCGCCTCCCCGACGGGAACGTCGGCGTTGACGGCGAGTCCCGGCAGGTGGCGACGCACCTCCGTCAGCCGAACGCTCGTGGAGTCGGCCACCACCACCGCCGCCGGATCGCCCGCCACGATGGTGAAGGGCCCGGGCATGCCCGCGAGATCGAGGCTCTCCAGAAGGACCCCGGGGCCCTCCTGCGCCAGCGCCTGGAAGGCGGCCTCGAAGGAACAGGTGTCGATCGGAAGCTCAGCCCAAACCGGACGCAGGGCTCGGCCCACCCGGGCGGGCAGCGAGTGGACCCCGTCCAGGGCCCCCGCGGTAGTTGCCATCACTGAAGCTCCCTCGCGCAATAAAAGAAAAAGCCCCGGGCTCACCCGGGGCTCGATGTTCGCGGCCAGAGGTCGGCTACCGGCTCGCTCTCATCGGGCCCCAGGGGGCCAGCTCCAGCGCCAGACATAGCCGCGAACCGAATTCACCCGGGCAGTGTGCCGCCTGAGGGCGGACGCCGTCAAGGTCCAGGCGGGGCCCGCTCTCGGCGCGGCGGCGCGCCCTCCCATTTCGCGTTCCCTGCGCTACCATGCGCCCGCATGGAGAGTCCGGCCCCTAGCGACCAGGCCGAAGGCTGGAGCCGCCCGAATCCGAGATTGCTCACCCTGCGACGGGGACAGGTCGGAGCCGGGGCCATCGCGCTCTTGGTGGTCGGTGTCGGACTCAGCTTCACCAATCTGGTCCTGGGCGCGGTCCTGATGGTGGCGGCGCTGACGGTCGCCGGCCTCGGCCTTAGCTACGTCGGCCGCCGCTTCCGCTCCTGGGGCTATCTCGAACGGGTCGAGGACCTCCTGGTGCGCCGAGGGGTGATGTTCGAACGGCTCTCGGTGGTCCCATACGGCAGGATGCAGACCGTGGAGGTCACCGCCGGCCCCCTGGAGCGCTCGCTGGGTCTGGCGACGGTGCAGCTGCACACCGCCTCGGCCGCCAGTGACGCCCGGATCCCGGGATTGGATCGGTCCGCTGCCGCCGACCTCCGCGACCGGCTGGTGGGCCGAGGCGAGGCCACCGCCGAGGGGCTTTGAGCAGCGGACCCGGGGCGGAGCCCCCTACGGCCTCTGGGATCGCCCCAAGGCCGACCGGGGAACCAACCCCGGTTTGGGAGTCGTGGCACCGGCTCCACCCCCTTTCCCCGGTGGTCCAGGCCGGGCGTCGGCTCGTGCCCCTCGCAGTCGTCCTGGCTGTCCCCTTTTTGTCCCGGGGATCGTCCGGCAGGTATCAGAGCCTGGTCGACGCGGGCCTCGTCGGACTTGCGGTGGTGGTTGGGGCCGCGGAGTGGATCGTCACTCGCTGGCGCGTGCAGGCGGGGGTCCTCCGGCTTGAGACGGGACTGCTGCGGCGCCGAACGACCCAGCTTCCTCTGAGCCGAGTCCAGTCGATCGACCTCGTGCGGCCAGGCACGGCCCGGGTGTTGGGGCTCGCCGAGATCAGGGTCCGGAGCGGGGGCTCCCGGGAGGGTGACGTGCGCCTGGCCTACCTGGCCGCGGAGCGAGCTGAGCACCTTCGAGATGGGCTGCTTAACCTGGTCCGAGGGACCGGCCCGGCTCCCTCCGGGGCCGAGAGCCACCTCGCTCGGGTGTCAACCGGCCGTCTCCTGGCCTGCACCCCGCTGCGAGGCGCAATCCTCTGGCCGACTCTGGCTGCGCTGGCGGTTCTTGTCTGGGGGCGCCAGCTGTCTCTTGGCGGCGGCGGGGTGGCGGTGGCCACGACCATCTTGGTCGTGGTCGGCACCGGCGTAGCCCGGATTGTCTCCTCGCAGTTCGGCTTCGAAGTGGCCCACACCCGCGATGGGCTGCTGATCCGGGGCGGCGCGGTGGGAACCTTCACCGAGACCCTGGCCCTGCACCGGGTCCAGGCGTTGCGGATGGTCGAACCACTGCTTTGGCGGCCCTTCGGGTGGGCCAAGCTGGTGGCCGACGTGGCCGGAGGGCAGCGTCGCGGCGACGAGGACCGAGCCGCGTCGGGTCGGATCCGCACCCTGGTGCCCGTCGCCCCCCGGGCCGAGGTTCTTCGGGTGGCGGAGTCCATCGTCGGACCCGCGGCCAGGGCGGCGGGCACCCCCCCGCCCTCCCGGGCGAGGCTCAAGGCACCCATCAGCTACCCCCTGCTTCGCGCCGGGCTGCCGGGCGACTACGCCATGTCCGCCGTGGGACGGTTCCGGCGCCTTACCACCATCGTCCCGCTGTCCAAGGTCCAGAGCGTGCGCTGGGTCCAGGGACCGGTCCAGAGACGGCTTGGTCTGGCCACGGTTCACCTCGACGCGGCTGGAGGTCGCAGGACCGGGGCGGCGCTCCGGGACCGGTCATCTGATGAAGCTCGGGAGCTCCTCCAGCGCCTGCCCGGGCTGTGTGCCGCGGCGCGACAGTCCGCCCCCGACGTCCTCGCTCCCGTACCCTGAGCCGATGCACGCCCTGACCATCACCCCAGGCGGTCTGGAGTGGTCACCAAGGCCCGATCCCGTACCCCAGGGATCCCAGCTGCTGGTGGGGGTGAGGGCGGCCGGGGTGAACCCGGCCGATCTGCTCCAGGCCCAGGGCCACTACCCCCCTCCCCCCGACGTGCCGCCGGACGTGCCCGGCCTGGAGATGGCTGGCACGGTGGTGGAAGTTGGTCCGCTGGCCCGCCAGTTCAAGGTCGGCGATCGGGTCATGGGCCTCGTCGGCGGAGGCGCCCAGGCAGAGCTGGCGCTGGTCGACGAATCCGTCGCCCTTCCGGTCCCGAGCGAGATCGGCTGGGAGAGCGCGGGGGGGTTCATGGAGGCGTTCCTCACCGCCTACGACGCGCTCATCTGTCAGGGCGGGCTCACCGTCGGGGCCAGGGTTCTGGTGACCGGGGCCTCGGGTGGGGTCGGCACCGCGGCGATTCAGCTGGCGGCGGCGGCGGGCGCCGACGTCACGGCATCGGCCCGGAGGACGGAGTTCCACCCCCAGCTCCGGGCGCTGGGGGCGCACCGGGCGATGGTGCCCTCCGAGGCGTCTGTCGCCGGGCCCTATGACCTGGTGCTGGAGCTGGTGGGGGGACCGATGCTGTCCTCCCACCTGGGGCAGCTGGGGACTTCGGGGCGCATGATCGTCATCGGCGTGGGTGCCGGTCGGCAGATCGACGTCGACCTCTCCCGGCTGATGTCGCGGAGGGCCGCGATCGCGGCGTCCACGCTGCGTGCCCGCCCCCTGTTTGAGAAGGCGAAGCTGGTCCGCAGCGTGGGAGATAGGCTGCTCCCCCGGCTGGCCTCGGGCCAACTGCGGGTCCCGTTGGCCGTGACCTTTCCGTTCCCCGAAGCGCCTGCGGCCTATCGGAGGGTCGGCGAGGGCGGAAACCTCGGCAAGGTGGTGCTGCTCGCAGGCAGCTGACCGGCCGGGGCGCATCGCCCGGCCGCCATCGGTTGCTAGAGTTAGTTCATGGAGGCCCCCCCGCCGACCCGGCAGCTCGAGGTGCCGGAGTTGACGGTTCCGGCGCCCGAAGCGGTGGGCCAGCTGGCCTTCTGGAACGACGTCGGGGTCGAGCCGGCCCCGGTGCGGGAGATCGCCAGCGCCGAGATGGTGCGCGCGCGGGTGGCGGCCCTGGCGCGGGAGATCGCCCAGGACATGGGGGCGGAGCCGCTGACCCTGGCGGTGGTCCTGCGGGGGGCCTTCGTGTTTGCGGCCGACCTGGCCCGAGAGCTGATCGTGAACAAGATGGAGAACCTACTGGTCACCTTCTTCCATGCCAGCAGCTACCGGGGTACCAAGGCCTGGCGGGCTCCGGTGATCGAGGAGTTGGGCGACCCCAGCACCGATGGCCGGCAGACCATCCTCATCATCGACGACATCGTCGACGCCGGCCATACCGCCCAGGCGATGATCGAGCGGCTCGCCTCCCCCACCCGGCGGATCGAGTACTGCGCCCTCCTGGACCGGCCCGAGGCCAGGGAGGTCCCGGTCCATCCGCGCTACGTGGGGTTCCACCTGAGAGGCCCGGGCTTCGTGGTGGGATACGGCCTGGACTACGACGGCAAGTACCGGGAGCTGCCCTACCTCGCCCAGTGGATCCCGCCGCCCCCCACCGCCGGCTGAGCGGGGCGGGGCCCAGCCCCACCCCGCTCCGGAGCGTCAGACGGGGGTCGCGGCGCCGGTCTCGGGTGCTTCCATCTCACGCCG
>JAJZGN010000107.1 GCA_021798435.1 bacterium
CATCAGGCGGTGGCTCCCGGGGCCGGACCGGACACGGCTTCCGCCAGCAACCGCTCCTGCTCCTCCAGGTGGGCTTTCATCGAGCCCTCGGAGGGGGAGGCCGCCACCGCCCGCCCGGCGTATCCCAGCTCCATCCCCGGGGGCAGCAGGGGCTGCAGCCGGGGGGCGACGTAGCCGAAGGCACCCATGTTCCGGGGCTCTTCCTGGACGAAGGTGACCGACGCCATCTTGGGGTAGGTGGCCAGGGCAGCGGAAAGCGCCGAAGCCGGGAATGGATACAGCACCTCCAGGCGCAGCACCGCGGTGTCCTCCCTCCCCTCCTTGGCGAGCCGCGCCTCCAGCTCGTGGGCCACCTTGCCGCTCGCCACCAGCAGGCGGCGGACGCCGGGCCCCGGCGGCCTTGGTGCCAGCACCGCTCGCAGCCCTCCGGTGGCCATCTCCGAGGCGGGCGAGGCGTAGCTGGGGAGGCGCAGCCCGCTCTTGGGGGTGAAGACCACCAAGGGGCGGCGCTCATCGGAGAGCGCCTGGAGCCGAAGGAGGTGGAAGTACTGGGCAGCGGTCGAGGGGTAGGCGAGGCGGAGATTGCCGCCGGCGGCCAGCTCGAGGAAGCGCTCGATGCGAGCGCTGGAGTGCTCTGGGCCGCTGCCCTCGTACCCGTGGGGCAGCAGCAGGGTGAGCCGGCACTCCTGGCCCCATTTGGCCTGCCCGGCGGCCAGAAACTGGTCCACGACCACCTGGGCGTTGTTGAAGAAGTCGCCGTACTGCGCCTCCCAGATCACCAGCGCCTCCGGCTGGGTGACGGCGAAGCCGTATTCGAAGGCCATGGCCGCGAACTCAGAGAGGGGACTGTTGCGAACCTCAATGGTGGCCGTGGCCCCTTCCAGGTGCTGGATCGGGGCATACGCCTGGCCGGTGTCGGGGTCGTGGAGGACCAGGTGGCGCTGGCTGAATGTCCCCCTCTCTGTGTCCTGACCTGTGAGCCGGATAGCCACCCCCTCGGTGAGGAGCGCCGCCAGACCGAGGGCCTCGGCCTGGGCCCAGGGCACGCTGCCGCCATCGGCAAGCGCCGCGGCCCGCTGGGAGAACGCCCGTGCCAGCTTGGGATTCATGCGGAAGCCCGGGGGAAGTTGCGCCAGCTGGGAGTCCATCTCCCGGAGCCGCTCTCGAGGAACTGCGGTCGCGACGGCGGGCAGGCCGTCGGGCTCGGCCATCCGGCCGTTGCCCACCGCCGCCGATGCCAGCTCAGCGCTGCGCGCCACCACCCGGCGATGAGCCTCCGCCATCTCCTGGTAGCGGAGTGCCTGCTCGGCCCCCACCTCGTCGGCGGTCAGGATCCCCTGCCGGACCAGCTCCGCACCGTACACCGCGGCCGGGGTGGGATGGCTGCGGATGCGGGCCGCCATCTGCGGCTGGGTGTAGGCGGGCTCGTCTCCCTCGTTGTGACCCCACCGCCGGTAGCCGATGAGGTCGATGAGCACGTCGCGCTCGAAGGTGGTCCGGAAGGCCACCGCGAGTCGGACGGCGTCCAGGCAGGCCTCCAGGTCGTCCCCGTTGACGTGGACGATGGGGATGTCATAGCCCTTGGCGATGTCGCTGGCGTAGCGGGTGGAGCGCCCGTCCAGCGGCTCGGTGGTGAATCCGATCTGGTTGTTGGCGATGATGTGCAGGGTGCCGCCCACGCGATAGCCCTCCAGCCCCTGCAGGTTGAGGGTCTCGGTGACCACCCCCTGCCCGGTGAAGGCGGCGTCGCCATGGATCAGGATCGGCACCGCCCGACGGGTGTCCTGAAGTATCTCCGGCGCCCGGTGGGTGGTCTGGCGGGCCCGGGTCCGCCCCTCGACGACCGCATCCACGACCTCCAGATGGCTGGGGTTGTGGGTCAGCACCACCGCCACCTCCTGGCCCGAGGGCAGGCGGTAGCTACCCTCGGCGCCGTAGTGGTACTTGACGTCTCCGGTCCAGGCACCACCGAGATAAGCCTGGCTCTCGAACTCGGCGATGATCTCGTCCAGCGACCGCCCCACGATCCGGGCGGTGACGTTGAGCCGGCCGCGATGGGCCATTCCGAGAAGGACCTCCTCGGCGCCTGCCCCGGCGAGCAGGGAGATCGACTCCTCCAGCATCGGGACCAGGGCGTCCACCCCCTCGATGGAGAAGGTGTGCTGGCCGAGGTAGGTCTTGCGCAGGAAGCGCTCGAAGGCGTCCACCTGGGCGAGGCGCTGGAAGAGGTGGCGCCGGTCTTCAGGGCTCAGCGGGCGCCGGTGGGCTCCGGACTCGATCTGCCGCCGGAGCCAGGCGCGCTGCTCATGGCTCGAGATGTGCTCGATCTCGTAGGCGATGGTGCCGCAGTAGGTGCGGCGCATCTCGGGCAGGACCTCGGCCAGGTTGTGACCCGGAACCGCCACCCGGAGGACCTCGGCGGGAACCGCCTCCATGAGCTCCTGGCTGAGACCGGCGGTGCCCGGATCCAGAGCGGGGTCACCGGGCGGGTCGCTTTCCAGCGGGTCGAGGTGGGCGGCGAGGTGGCCGTGGGTGCGGAAGGCCTGCACCAACGACATCCCCGAGGCCACCGCCCGGAGCAGCTCCGGTCCCGCGGACGCGGGCCGGGTTCGGACGGGTGCCACCACGGCGGGTGCCGTGGTGGTGGGGAGCGGTGGCATCTCCAGCCTGAGGTCGGCGAAGATGTCGGCGTAGAAGCCATCGTCCCCGGCCAGTAGCCCCTCGAGCCGCCGGAGCAGCATCCCCGACTCCAACCCCTGGACGATGCGATGGTCGTAGGTGCTGGTGGCGGTCATCACCGGGCGCAGCCCGAGGGCGGCGGCGGCCTCGTCGGCGAGCCCGGAGAAGCCGGCCGGGTTGCCGATCGCTCCCAGGGCGATGATCGCCGACTGGCCCGCCATCAGCCGGGGAACCGAAGCCACAGTCCCCACCCCGCCGGGATTGGTCAGCGTCAGCGTGGCCCCCTCGAGGTCCTCCACCGCGAGCCCCCCGGACCGGGTCCTGTCCACCAGCTCCTCGTATCGGCCCTGGAACTGCTGAAAGGACAGCCTCTCCGCCCCCTTTATGACCGGCACCAGGAGGAAGCGGGAGCCATCCCTGCGCTCCACGTCCACCGCCAGCCCGAGGTTGACGCCGGGCTGCTGGGCTCGGCCCGGCCGGCCCTCCAGGCTCCGGAAGGAGGAGGAGAAGGCCGGCATCTCGCGGGCCGCCCGAACCAGCGCGTGGGCGATGAGGTGGGTGTAGGAGCAGCGCAGTTGGGAGCGCCCGGCGATCCGGAGGAGCTCGTTGAGCTGGTGCCGGCGCTCGACCAAGACCGGGACCTCGAAGGTCCTGAAGCTGGTGGCCGTCGGGACTCCGAGGCTGGCCTCCATCGCCTGCACCAGGACGGCGGCCGAACCCTTGATCGGCACCACCTCGCCCCGGGCTGGCCCGTCCTCCCCGGCCCGCAGCACGTCGCCCCGGCGGACGACGCCTCCCGGGCCGGTGCCCCGCACCCGGTCCAGGTCGGTACCGGAGAGGGCCGCGGCTCGGCGGGCCAGGGGAGTGGCGTCCACCGGAGCCGCAGCCTCTCTCGGCCCAGCCAGGGAGGGCGGACGGGTGGGCGCAGGAGTGGCCACGGCCACCGCCCCAAGCTCGCCGGCGGCGGCCACGCGGGCCAGGGGCGTGCCCACCGCCACGGTGGCGCCCTCCTCGACCAGGATGTCGACGAGGGTCCCGGACACCGGGGACGGCACTTCAGCGTCCACCTTGTCGGTCTGGATCTCCACCAAGGTGTCGCCAGCCGCCACCGCCTCCCCCACCCGGCGGTGCCAGCTGCCCACCACGCCCTCGGTCACCGACTCCCCCAGGGCGGGCAGAGGGACCTCCACCAGCTCGGTGGAAGAGGTCGATTCCCCCCCTGCCACCGGAGCCAGGCCGGACTCGCCCGCCGGGGCACCGGGCGTGGCGAGCAGATCGTCCACCTCGAGCACGGCCAGGGGAGCGCCCACGGCCACCGTGTCCCCCTCCTGGGCCAGGATCCTGGCCAGCCGTCCGCCCTCCGGGGCGGGCACCTCGGCGTCGATCTTGTCCGTCTGCACCTCCACCAGGGTGTCCCCGGCCGCCACCTGCTCGCCCACTTGGCGGCGCCAGCTGCCGATCACGCCCTCGGTGATCGACTCCCCCATCTGCGGAAGAGTCACCTCCAGGGTTCGGCCCGGCACGTTTCCTCCAAGGGCAAGAAGAGGCGGCACTCGGCGGACCCTCGGGTGCGCCCGACCGCCCGCTGCTTATTAGGATAGTACCCGGCAGGGCGAACTGGCTCCGGGGGCTTGACTCCGGGCAGCGAAAGGCCCAAGATATTGCGCCTGGGCCAGGTCCTCACCCCAAGATATGGGACCGGGCCGCCTCGTCCACCCAGAACGTCCTGCCAGGAGGAGATCCCATGGACCGACCCGCCGGCGACCCCGAGCCCGTCTCAGCAAGTCCCGCACCCGAGGGGGCACAGCGGAAGGGGCCGTCGACCGAGGCGGCCGGCCGCCCGGGGCTGCGCATGGAGCGCCACTTCACCACGGAGGGAGTCCACCCCTACGACGCCATCACCTGGGAGAAGCGCTCCGCCACCATCACCAATGAGAAGGGTGCGGTTATCTTCAGCCAGGAGGACGTGGAGGTCCCCAAGGCCTGGTCCCAACTGGCCACCAACGTGGTGGTCTCCAAGTACTTCCGCGGACTGGCGGGGTCACCCCAGAGAGAGACCAGCGTCCGCCAGCTCATCTCCCGGGTGGCCGACACCATCCGCGACTGGGGCCGGGAGGGACAGTACTTCGCCACCGAAGCGGACCTGGACATCTTCCACGCCGAGCTGACCGCCATCCTGGTCAACCAGGTGGCGGCCTTCAACAGCCCGGTGTGGTTCAACCTGGGCGCCGAGCCCCACCCCCAGGTGAGCGCCTGCTTCATCAACTCCGTCGAGGACACGATGGAGTCCATCCTGACCCTGGCCAAGACCGAGGGAATGCTGTTCAAGTGGGGGTCCGGAACCGGGACCAACCTCTCCTCCATCCGCTCCTCGGTGGAGCACCTGGCCTCGGGGGGAACGGCCAGCGGACCCGTCTCGTTCATGAAGGGATTCGACGCCTTCGCCGGGGTGATCAAGTCCGGAGGCACCACCAGGCGAGCGGCCAAGATGGTGATCCTCAACGCCGACCACCCGGACATCATCGACTTCATCAACTGCAAGGTCCGCGAGGAGCGCAAGGCCTGGGCCCTGATCGAGGCCGGGTATGACGGCTCCTTCACCGGGGAGGCTTACGGCTCGGTCTTCTTCCAGAACTCCAACAACTCGGTTCGGGTCACCGACGAGTTCATGCGCGCCGTGATCGAGGATCGGGAGTGGCGCACCTACGCGGTCACCGACCACCAGCGGGTGGTCAGCACCCACCGGGCCCGCGACCTGATGGGCCAGATCACGGAGGCGGCCTGGGCCTGCGGCGACCCCGGGCTCCAGTTCGACACCACGATCAACGAGTGGCACACCTGCCCCAACACGGGCCGGATCAACGCCAGCAATCCCTGCTCGGAGTACCTCTTCCTCGACGACTCCTCCTGCAACCTCTCCAGCATCAACCTGATGCGCTTCATGGACGCCGCGGGAAACTTCGACCTGGAGGGCTACCGCCACACCATCCAGATCATGTTCACCGCCATGGAGATCCTGGTGGGGTTCGCCGCCTACCCCACGGAGAAGATCACCGCCAACAGCCACAAGTTCCGGCCCCTCGGCCTCGGCTACGCCAACCTCGGGGCGCTGCTCATGTCCCTCGGCTACCCCTATGACAGCCCCCAGGCCCGGGACTACGCCGGGGCCCTCACCGCCATCCTGACCGGCGAGGCCTACGCCCAGTCCGCCCGGATCGCCACGGAGGTCGGGCCCTTCGAGGGGTTCGAGGCCAACCGCCAGCCGATGCTCCGGGTGATGGACAAGCACCGGGCGGCGGCCTACAAGGTGGCTGCGGAGCACGTGCCCCAGGAGCTGCTGACCGCGGCCCGGAAGTCCTGGGACGACGCCCATGAGCTCGGAGCGGTCCACGGATACCGCAACTCCCAGGCCACCGTCCTCGCCCCCACCGGGACCATCTCCTTCATGCTCGACTGCGACACCACGGGGGTCGAGCCCGACATCGCTCTGGTCAAGTACAAGAAGCTGGTCGGCGGCGGGCTCCTCAAGATGGTCAACGGAACCGTGGCCTCCGCCCTGGTGCGGATGGGCTACGGGGAGGAGGCGATCTCCGACATCCTGGCCTACATCGACGAGCACGACACGATCGAGGGCGCGCCCCACCTGCGCGACGATGACCTGGCGGTCTTCGATTGCGCGTTCTCACCCGCCAACGGCCAGCGGTCCATCAGCTGGCAGGGGCACGTGCGCATGGTGGCCGCGGTGCAGCCCTTCATATCCGGCGCCATCAGCAAGACCGTGAACCTGCCCCAGACGGCCACGCCGGAGGACGTGGAGCAGGCCTACGTCGACGCCTGGAAGCTCGGGATGAAGGCGATCGCCATCTACCGGGACGGGAGCAAGCGCAGCCAGCCGCTCTCCACCTCCCAGCGTCAGGCCACCTACACCGGGCAGGAGGTGGCCGCGGCCCGCCCGGCTCGGCACCGGCTTCCCTCCGAGCGCGCGGCCATCACGCACAAGTTCGAAATCCAGGGACACGAGGGCTACCTGACCGTCGGCCTCTACGAGGATGGCCAACCCGGTGAGATCTTCCTG
>JAJZGN010000108.1 GCA_021798435.1 bacterium
GGGGATGCGCGGCGTCGTAGGTGTCCACGGCCCTCACCAGCAGTTGAAGGCGCAGGTTGTACCCCGAGGAGCTGGTGGTCTGGGTCGGGCTGCCCGTGCCCTGCCAGCTGGCCACGAACCCCGTGACCCCGGCCGCCGCCGCCTGCTCGATCTGGGGGAGGTAGACCTGGGCCTGGTTCTGGTTGTAGAGCCCGACCTGGGGCACGTCCACGACGGTCGCCCCGGGATACCTGGGCACCGGGTTGCAGCCCACCGAATTGGCCGCGCCCGGAGGCACCGGCGGACTAGCCGTGTACGGGTAGTGTGGACCCAGCTTGGACTGCCAGTGCCCGGGAGTCCACCAGAGGTAGTAGTAGAGGTATACCGCCGGCCCTGAGGAGGGCGGGGTGGGAGCGGGCGAGGTCGCCCGGAGGCTTGGGGTGGGATGCGCATGGGTTTGGGCCCGACCTCGGGCGCCCGCCTCTCGCAGGGCCACCAGGGTCCCGACCCCCAAGACCGAGACCGCCAGCAGCGCCACCGCGGTCACCACAAGCCGCAGCCGCATCACCTCGCGCCCGACGGGGGCCGGCTGGCCAAGGCGTCCCGGCGCCCGCCGCTTAACCTCGGGTTAGCGTTCCCATAGCACCCTCTTATCCCGGGCGCGCGCAGACTCGGTTCATGCGGGCTGAGGGCCACCGGCCGCCGGGACGTCGCGGACCCTGCAGTTTTCAGGGCCGGCGGTGACGAACCCATCACGTGATCGTCGCCCCCCCGTGGCCCCAGAGCAGCCGCGGAGGGCGCACCCTGGTGCCGTCCGGGGATCCACCCCCCCAGGTGGCGGCCGCGGCCCGAGATTCCGCCTGCAGTAGGAGGGCGACAGTGAAGCTACGCAGACCCTGGATGAACCTGGCGGGGACCGCCGTCTGCCCGCGCTGCGGCAGTGCGGCGCCGGACGGCCTGGTGCTCGACGCGGGCGGCTCGGCCGCCTGCCTCACCTGCTCGATCCTGAAGGTGGTGGGGCACCAGGAGATGAGGCTCACGACAGCTTCCGGCCACCGCCGGGACCTGGCCCCCGTGGGGAGCGGCCTCTCCCGCTGACCGGACTTTGGGGGCCGGTCACTGCCACCAGCCCACCACGTCCACCACCAGGTCGGCGGAACCCTGGGGGATGTAGAAGTCCAGGGCGCCGTCCGAGCCCAGGGTGGCTGTCACCCCCACCGCCACCGTCTCGCCCGCCGACCAGTTGAGGTCGGAGGAAAGCGGTAGCGGGGCGAGGTCAGGGAACACTGTGAGGAACCCGGGCGCTGTGGTGTCGGTGATGGTCACGTTGAGAACCACCGAGGTGGCGCTGGAGGGGATCCCTCCCACGCCAGCCACCAAAAGACGCAGCGGCGAGCCGCCCTGAAGGGTGGCTCCGGTGCAGGCGTCCTGCAGCTGGGAGATCGCCGTGGACCGGGTGTCGCAGATCCGGTACGGCACCATGGGGGTGAAGTACACGGCGTTGGCCGGTGGCGGCACGGCGGGGAGGTAGTAGCCGGACACGTCCACGACCACGTCCGCCCGGCCGGCGTCGTTGTAAATCTCCAGCTGACCCAGGGTGGCCCCCGACGTCGGGACCGGCACCACCACATTGTTGGCGACCGTCTGTCCCGCCTGCCAGTTGAGGTTGGAGGCGATCGGCTGGGGGGCCGTGGCCGGCCAGACGCTGAGGAACGACGGCTGGGTGGTGTTGGTGGCGGTGACCGTGAGGTTCACCGCCACCGCACCGGCGGGCGGGAGTGGGCCGCCCGGGGCGGGCGCGGTGCCCGCCGCGGTCACGGTGAGGGTGGAGCTCGTGCCCAGGGTCTGCCCGGTGCACTGGTTGAGCGGCCGGAAGCCGGCCCTGGTGTCACAGATCCGGTAGGGGGTGACGGGGACGTAGACCGCGCCGGAGGTGGCGCTGGAGTCCATCCAGCCCTCCACGTCCACGACCACGTCGGCCTGGCCCTGGTCGTTGTAAACGCTCACGGCCCCGGTCGGCCCCAGGTCCACGGTGACCAGGTTGGCCACCGTCTGCCCTGCCTGCCAGTTGAGGCTCGAGGAGAGCGGCGGTGGCCCGCCCGCGGGCCAGACAGTGAGGTAGCCAGGCGCCGTGGTGTCGGTGGCGGTCACGTTCAGGACCGCCGAGGTGGCTCCCAGAGGCACCCCGCCCGAGGCGGCGCCGCTCGGATTGGTGCCGGCGATCTGGACGGTGAGGCTGCTCCCCGCGCCGAGTGTCTGCCCCTCGCACTGGGTCAGGTTCACCCCGCTCAGCTGGGACGGGTTGCCGGCCCGGGTGTCGCACACCCGGTAGGGGGTGACGGGGTCGTAGGTGGCAGGCGCCGGGGCGCCCGGGACGACCGGGGCGGAGATAGGCGAAGTCGGACTCGTCCCCTGGGAGTTGGTAGCCACCACAGAGAACGTGTAGGAGGTCCCGTTGGTGAGCCCGGTCAGGGTGTACTGGGGGTAGACGGAGTGAATGTCGATGGGCGGCTGGGGCACCCCGTTGGCGTACGGGGTGATGACGTAGTCGGTGGTGGCCGAGACGTCCTGGTTGGCCGGTAGCGCCCAGCTCAGGCTGACCGCGGACGGCTCGCCGAGGCCCGACGGCTGGCCCGGGGGCTGCGGGGCCTGGGCTCCAAAGACGTAGGTCTGGACGTCGAAGGCCTGGCCCTCAGCGTTGATCGGGGTCACCGTGACCTGGTCCCCCGCCACCGTCACCTTGAGGAAGTTGAACACCTGGGCCTCACTGGTCGGCACCGGAACCGTGGTGGCCGCGCCCTGGCTCACCCCGCAGCTGGAGCCAACCCCCGGGAGGGTGGTCGGGTCCCAGCCCAGGGCGTAAAGGGAGGTGATCCCCTGGACATTGGCGCTGCAGCTGACCGCCGAGGGGATCCCCCCTCCCCCACCGGTCACGTAGCTGATCAGCTGGCCGGGGCCCGAGGGGTCGATGCGCTGATAGGTGTGGGCGTGGGCATTGAAGGCGATGTACACCCCGTTGTCCGACAGCAGCGCCTCCAGGCTGCTCTGGGCGGGATTGGGGTTCGCCGAGCTGTTCTGAAGATAGGTGTCGGACGGCTGGCCGGAGTTGTCCGAGCGCAGGGGGTAGAAGAAGACCGCCATCTTGATGCCCCCGGGGTGAGCGGCCAGGTCCTGCTTCAGCCAGGCGTACTCCGCCGAATTCTGCTGCCAGCGCTGCAGGTAGTCCATCTGGTACGGCCCCCCCGGAGCCGTTCCCGCGTTGCCATAGGGCCAGGCCGCCTGGAGCACGTAGAGACGGACGTTGCCCGACTGGACGGCGTACCAATCGGTGGGGTAGGTCGCCTGGAGGCTTCCCAGCACGCTGGGGGAGGTGACCGGGGCTGAGACCCCGCCGCTGGACGCGGCGGTCTGGGACTCCGGCCAGATGCGCAAGGGGTCCTCGGTGACCATCCCGTGGTCGCCAGCGGTGTAGTAGACGGGGATCCCCCCGGTCTGCGGCCAGTACGAGGGACCGAAGAAGTTACTCACCTCAGGGTTGGCCGCAGTGGCCCCCTGGAGCAGGTCTCCGTAGCGGTCGTTGGTGTCCGACGGGTAGCCGACGTCCCCGGCCAGGACCACGAACCTGGCCCCAGACTGGCCGATCAGCTTGTCGATCGCCGCCTGGTAGGGGTTCGTGAAGTTGGCGTAGGGGGTGGTGGCGTTGGCCAGGTTCTCCCCGGTGTCCCCCATGACGTCGAAGGTGAGGGGCGCCGTCGACGAACTGCTCGGAGGGGCGAGGGTGGTGAAGGTCTGGTCCGGATTGGAGCCCAGGAGGTCGACGGGGGTCTTGTAGATCCCGACGTAGTCGTATCCGAAAGGACGGTAGCAGTAGGTGGTGCCGGGAGAGAGCCCGGTCAGCACCACCGTCGACTGGTACTCCGTCCGGCTCACCGTGCCGGTGTTGACTTTGAACTCCAGTGAAGTCACCGTCGGCAGGGTGTTCTGGGCCGGCGTCGACAGCGGGAGGGAGTTCGGCACGCTCGCCTGGTACCGGCCGCATGCCCCCTGGGGCCCCCACTGCAGGTAGCCGAGGAGGTTGGGGGTGCCGGCGGGCGAGGGCATCGTCGCCCAGGTGATGTCGACCGAGTTGTCGGTCAGGTCTGAGGCGTAGGGGGCGCGCGTCAGCATCGGGTTGAAGTTCCCGAACGGGGTGACGGGTACAGGGCCCCCCTGGGCAGAAACCAAAGGCAGGGGAAGTGCCGTGACAGCGACCCCGGCCAGCAGCACCACCCCGGCCATCGACGCCGCTCTTACTCGGAGCCGGCTCGGCCCGATGGTCGCCAACCTCACCGTGCGCCACCGACTCCCGAACCTCGTGCTCAGCGACATCCGTCCTGGTCCTCCTCGGCTGGCACCGCTACTGAACACCTCAACCCCGGGCGACCGGGCCCCAAGCCGCTGCGGGTGGTCAAAGCGAGGTGGCCCCTCGAGCCCGCAGGTCACCGGCGAACATCCAGGCCACGAGCCGCCTCCGGCCCGGCCCCAGGGCCAGCAACCCACCGCCGAGGAGAAGCAGCAGCAGCACGCCGCCCGCCAGGTCAAGGATGGTCAACAGGGGCACCGGAACCACCGTCGGCCCCGACACCCGGAAGTCGAGGCCCGGGCCGTAGCCGCCACCCTTCACCTTGAGGGAATACCGCCCGCGAGGCAGGGTCAGAGTCAGGGGTCCGCGATCTGGCAGATGCACCAGGCGGGAGGTGGAGCCCGGCCCGTGGAGCAGGACCGTCGCCGCCACCTGGGCGCCCAGCACTGTGTTGTGGCTCACCATGCTCACCAGGTAGACGTCCAGGCCCACCTTCCACACCCCGCCGGGGCCCGGCGAGAAGCGGTCCTTCCCCTGATTGGCCACGTTCACCCCCTGGTAGGTGGCGCTGACGGCGGTGTAGGTGTCGGAGCCGACGGTGAGCTGCCCGGTGGGGGATCGTCGCGGAGCGGGGGTCGGCAGCCAGGCCTGGCCGCCGCTCCCCACCTCGACCTTGGTCCCGTCGGGGCCGGCCAGGGTCACCCCCTGGACCTGGGAGGGTGGGATGGGGACGCCGGCGGCGGTGGTGAACTCGATGGGAGTCAGGTACGAGACCTGGAGGGCGATCTGGGTGTAGGCGTGGGAGCGGTCCGACATCACCCGGGTGGTGGCGGTGTCGCCGTTGGACCAGGAGACGAACGACACCCGGACGTTGGAGCTGGGGTTCTGCACCTCCGCCACCAGGGTCACCTGCCCGCCCTTGGGCAGCGGCTCGTTGATGAAACCGTCGGAGTTGGGGCTCACCGGCGCCGCGCCGTCGATGCTGACCGCGATCGAGTGGGGGACGTAGGGGACCACCCGGATGCTGAGTGGGGCCGCCACCACAGTGATGCTCTGGGAGGCGGTGGCGGACTCGATCGGACCCCCGCCCTTATAGGTGGCGAGGAGGGTCCAGGTGCCCACCGGCAGCGCCTTGCGCAGAGTGGTGGCACCGCGGCCGACCGAGTTGGTCTTGGTGGCGCCCAGGTAGATCCCCGCGGCATAGAAGCGCACCAGGTGGTCCCTGACCGGCACCCCGGAGGAGGTCACCACCACCGAGACCGCGATGGGAGCCCCGCTGGTCACCTTGACCGGGGCGGTGAGCTGGATGTTGACGCGGATGTAGGGCGCGATCTTGTGGGTGGTGGTGGCCGCCAGGGCTCCGGCACTCCCCACCTCCAAGGCCGCCGCCATCCCGGCGACCAGAGCCAGCGCCACCAGCGAAGTCCCAGCTCGTCGGCCAGCCAATAGGTGCATCACGCTCTCCTCCGCAGCAGGGGGGCCGGCCCGGCCCCCCGTCCCCACACTGCATATATCACCAGAACCAGAATCAGGAGTCCGGGGATCGTGTAGGCGATGAACACCTGGACCACGGACCCGTGGGAGGCGACGGACGCGGGGAGGGTCCCCATCGGGACCGGGGCGGGGGCCCTGGCCGCCCCCTGCAGGTCGAAGGCGCCCAGAAGGCTGCCGGAGCTGGCCTCGCGGCTGGTGAGGGCAGGGAGCCCGTAGACCGCCTGGATGAACTGGAGGATCGACCCGAAGTCGGTGGTCTGGGAGAAGATCGTCCCGGGGCGCACGAAGGGCGAAACGATGAGCAGGGGAACCCGGAAGCCGTCGCTCACCCCTCCCACCGTCGGAGGCACGACCCCGTCGTACCAGCCGCCCCAGTCCGACCACGTGAGCAGGATCGCCGACGATCCCCAATACCGGCTGCGCATGATGGCGTTGATCAGCCCCACAGTGGCCACCTGCCCCTGGGCGATATTGCCCGGTGCCCGCTCGGTGGCCCCGGGCTGAACCACATAGCTCACCGCCGGGAGGTGGCCGTAGACCAGGTCGGAGTAGAGGCCAGTCAGGTCCTGGACCCGGGCCAGGTCCCCCGGATTGCCCGCGATGTTGGCCAGCCCGAGGACCGGCACCTGGGGCACCAGGCTGGACTGCCGGCCCTGGGCCAGGTGGGTGCGGTACTGGGCCACGAAATACCCCCAGGAAACTCCCTTGGAGTCCAGCTGGTTGAAGATCGTGGGCACATTGGGCAGGGCCGTTCCGACCACCGCCGGGGTCCATGTCTGGCCGGCGACCAGGTACTGATGGTTGGGGATGCTACCCCCGAGATCCGAGGAGAAAAACTCGTCCGCCAGGGCGAACCGGTGCGCCAGGGCCCAGTAGTACGGGATCTCCTGGGCATCGTAG
>JAJZGN010000109.1 GCA_021798435.1 bacterium
CGGCGGCCAGGTAGGAGGCGCCCGCCGTGTAGGGCGAGAAGAAGCCGAGGAACGCCACACCCGCAAGGGCCCAGCGGTGGGAGCGGAGTCCGTACCGCAGGGTGGTGAGGACACCCTTTCCTGGCCTGAGGCTGGTGAGGGCGGCCGGTGTACCTGGCTCCGGCGGGGCCACCGTCATGGATTCCCCGGAGAGGACGCTCCGGCCGCATCTGGGTCATCACGGAAGACCGCCAGGAAGACCTCCTCCAGGGTCGGCTCGTGGGTGACCAAGTTGAGTACCCGGCCCTGCCCCAGCACCTCCAGCAGCGGCCCGAAGTCACCACGCACCGCGCAGCTCAGATGGTGGTCCACCCCGGTGACATCCTCAACGCCGGGGAGGGCTAGGACCGCATCCAAGGGGATCTCGCGGTCAAAGTCAGCCTCCAGGCGGTGGTAGCGAAGGTTGTGGAGCTCGTCGAGACGAGCGACCTGAACCAGGTGGCCCCCCCGAAGGATGGCCACTCGCTGGCAGACGCGCTCCACCTCTGACAGGACGTGCGAGGACAGGAAGACAGTGCCCCCGCTGGCCGCCTCCTCTTGGACCAGGCGATAGAACTCCTGCTGGATCAGGGGGTCCAAGCCGGTCGTGGGCTCATCCAGGACCAGCAGCCGGGATGGATTCATGAAGGCCAGCACCAGCCCGAGCTTGCGCTTGTTGCCTGATGAGTACTCCCGATAGCGCCTATCCAGGTCGAGGTCCAGCCGCTCCGCGAGGTTGCCCACACGCGAGCGGTCGACCCCGCCCCGCAGGCCCGCTATATAGGCCACCACCTCGCGGCCGCGCATCCCTCCCCACTGGGGCATCTCACCGGGCAGGTAGCCCACCATGCGCTTAACCTGGACCGGCTGGGCCTGGCAGTCGATGGAGAAGATCTCGGCGCGGCCACGGGTGGGGCGGACCATGTCCATGAGGAGCCGGATGGTGGTGGTCTTCCCGGCCCCGTTGGGCCCGAGGTAGCCGAAGACCTCTCCGGCGGCCACCTCCAAGTCGAGGCCAAAGAGCCCGTGCGCCTGCCCATAGTCCTTGGTGAGCCCGGCGGTGCGGATCGCGACTTCCATGCTCAGCTACCTCCTCGCTTCGTTGGGCAGGCCATTCTCCCCGCCGGAGCCGAACCAGAGCCCCAGGGCGTCCTCGTGGAACAGCTTCAGGGACCCAGAGGGCAGCCCCAGGACCCGCTCCACGGCCTCGGTGTAGCCGGCCAACATCCCCAAAACGGACTGGAAGGGCACCTTCTGCTCCTGGCCCCCGACGAAGAGCTCGATGGCCGCGTCCTGAGCGCTGAGCAGGAGGGAGAGGATGGCGCGAGCTGCACCGTCCGGGGAGTGAGCCGACATCACGCCCTCCTCGACACCCTGCCCTATGATCTCGGCCAGCATCGGAACCAGTGAGACCGTTAAGTGCCCGCGCAGCTTGTCCCGGGTCAGCACGTTGTCGTCCGAGTACCAGACCCGTACCAGCGCCAGCATCAGCTCCCGGCGCTCCGCCTTCCATCCGGCGATGCCGGTGAAGATCCCCTCCAACTTGGAGACGGCCGACAGTCCTGGCTCAGCGGTGATGGGAGCCACTGTCCCCAGCGCGGCGGCCACCACGGAATCCACCACGGCCTCCAGGAGGGTCCGCTTCGACGCGAAGTAGTGATAGAAGGCGCCCCTCGAGGCGTGGAGATCGTCCAGCACGTCCTGCACACTCATCTGCTCATACCCCTTCGTCTGGATGAGGCGGAGCCCGGCTTGCACGAAGGCCTCCCTCCGAACCGCCCGCGTCTCGGGGTTCACCGTCCGGGGCAAGGGGTGACCTCAATAACCGACCGACTGTCGGTCGCATAATACACCACGTCATGGGTCACACGATGTTCTCCCGGAACCATGAGACCCTACGGGGCCGCCCGGGGACCCCATCGTGCACCTGCGAACCGGCGGCCGGGGTGGCGCGCGGTCGTGGGCGTGCCAGGGACCGGAAAGGGCGGCTGGCCCCTTGCGTGGCTCGGCGGCGCGCCCAAGAGCCCAGGGCGGGGATTGAACCCGCGACCTCTTCCTTACCAAGGAAGCGCTCTACCACTGAGCTACCTGGGCGTGGGCGGGAGAGGATTCGAACCTCTGTAGGCGACGCCAGCTGATTTACAGTCAGCCCCGTTTGACCACTTCGGTACCCGCCCGCCGGCGAGTATACCGGGAGTCGGCCCCGACCCTGTCGTTCCAGGAGGTGAGCCCAGCCATGCCCGACGGCGCTCTGCCGGAGATCGATTTCCACCATTTCAGCGCGCTTGACATCCGCAGCGGGGTGGTCCGGACCGCGAGCCCGTTCCCCGAGGCCCGCAAACCTGCCATCAAGCTGGAGGTCGACTTCGGCCCAGAGATCGGTGTCCGCCAGTCCAGCGCCCAGCTGACCCGGCACTACCGGCCTGAGGAGCTGGTCGGAACCGAGGTGCTCGCGGTGGTCAACCTGCCCCCACGACGGGTGGCCGGCTTCCGAAGTGAGGTCCTGATCCTGGGGATGATCAATCCGCAGGTTCCTGGCGAGGTGGTGCTCGTCCGCCCCGATCGGACGGGCACCCGGGGCTGGCGCCTGGGCTGAGCGCTAGGGGGTCGCGGCTCTCGAGCCGCTAACATCCCATCTGGAGGGAAGGAGCCCACCTGTGCCAAGGAGACGGCAATGAGCATCATGCGGCGGATGTCGGACCTGTTCCAGCAGAAGGCCAACAAGGTCCTGGATCGGGCGGAGAACCCGGTCGAAGCGCTGGACCTCTCCTACCAGAAGCAGATGGAGTCCCTCCAGCAGGTGAAGCGCAGCGTGGCCGACGTCCTCACCTCGGAGAAGCGGCTAGAGATCCAGGCCGCCCAACTTCAGCAGAGCCAGGACAAGCTCCAGGGGCAGGCCAAGCTGGCCCTCCAACAGGGCCGGGAGGACCTCGCCCGCCTGGCGCTCACCCGGGCCCAGGACGCCCAGAACCAGCTCCAGAGCCTCCAGGTCCAGATTGCTCAAATGAAGGATCAGGAGCAGAAGCTGGAGCTGACCGCCCAGAAGCTGCAGGCCAAGGTCGAGGCCTTCCGCACCCAGCGCGAGACGATGAAGGCTCAGTACTCGGCGGCCAAGGCCACCACCCAGGTGGGCGAGGCGGTGACCGGGCTCAGCGAGCACATGGCCGACGTCAACCTCATGATGGAGCGAGCCCAGGACAAGACCCAGCAGATGCAGGCCAGGGCCGCCGCCATTGACTCCCTGGTGGACAGCGGCACCCTGGACCAGATCGGGATCACCTCTGGGGATGACATCGAGCGCCAGCTCCAGAGCGGGCTGGCCACCTCCGAGGTGGATGCCCAACTCGCGCAGCTGAAGCAGGAGGTGCTGGGGGCGCCAGCCGAGGCGCCCAAGCTAGAGGCCGCGGCACCGGCGACGCCAACCCCGGCTGCCCCGCCAGCGGCCGCTCCCTCGGACTCCACCAGAGCGACGGTGGTGGTGCGCATCCAGGGCGAGGACCAATACCGGCTGGCCGTCTCAGAGCAGCCGCAGCTCGAGCCCCTTGACCGAGCCCTCTCGGACGCCATCTCCGGGCAGGACCAGGGCAGCTATCGGACGGCCCTGGCGGCCCTGCTCAACTTTGTCCGCGCCCATGGAACCAAGGTGCCCGCTGACGACCTGGTGCCCTCCGACGTGGTCCTGCCGTCAGAGGATATGACCCTGGAGGAGGCCACCTCCCTGTTGTCCGAGGACGGCAACGTGGTGGACGCCCCAGCCAGCCCGGCCTGACCTCAGACCGGCACCCCCCAGAGTGCGAACCAGCGCTCCAAGTCGGGCTCCACGGGGAGGTCCTCCTTCGCCACCGCTGCCAGCCGCATCTCGGTGGCATTGTCCCGACGCCGGTCCCCGGTGGGCACGAAGGGGTAGAAGGTAGCCTCTTTGTAGCCGTAGATCCAGTAGGCCGGCCCCGAGGCCGAGGTGAAGGGGAACACCGCCGCCAGAAGGCAGTCACCCAAGCCCTCGTCCAGAAGCCCGGTGGCGACCGCGTGCAGGGCGGCCAGCATGGTGTCGAACTGATTGCCTTCCACGAGAAGCCACTCGAACCCGAGCTCGTCCTTCACCTCGCGCACCGAGAGGGCGTCTTCTGGAGACGCCTTGTCCTGCAAGCCGAGCATGGCCACCGTGTCGGCGGTCAGCTTCTGGAACCGGCCGCCGGGGAGAGAGCGGAAGACCACCCCCACCCGTCCCGTGGGCTTGAGCCCGGCCGAAGTCTCCAGGGTGAGCATGGCAGTGCTCATGGCGAAGATCTTGTCTTCATTGGACTTGGGGAGCCTGGTCCGGCCGAGGATCGAGTCGAGGAAGCCCACGCCTCAACTCTAACCGGAAATCTTCGCCTCCAGCTCGCGGAGCTTGGCCAGCCGGTGCTCCAGGGAAGGGTGGGTGGAGAACACCTCCGCCAGACTCCCCTTGCCGGCGGTGATGGCGGGGAAGATCATGAAAGCGTTGGCTGACTGCACCTGGCGGAGGTCCCGGCTGGGGATCCTGGTCATCACTCCGCTGATCTTCTGCAGCGCCGAGGCGAGCTGGGAGGGCTCCTGGGTGATGATCGCCGATCCCCGGTCGGCGGCGTACTCCCGGTAGCGGGAGAGGGCCCTGATCAGCACGAAGCTGATGGCCCAGACGGCCGCCGCCACGAGGATGATGATGATCATCCCCTCACCCTCGTCCGAGCCTCGGCCCCGGCCGTAGCCCCCGCCGTATCCGAAGCCGCCGAACATGCCAAACCACATCCCCGACTGCACGATGAGGGAGGCCACGGTGGCGAAGAACCCGGCCATCGCCATGACCTTCACATCGCGGTGGATCACATGGCTGAACTCGTGGGCCAGCACCGCCTCCAGCTCCTTGGGCTCCAGCTGGTCGAGGATGCCCGTCGTCACGGCCACCACGGCGTGCTTGGGGTTGCGGCCGGTGGCGAGCGCATTGGGCACCCGAGACGGAATCACGGCCACCTTGGGCATGGGCATACCGGTGAGCTGGGCCAGCCGTCCCACGATGTCATGCACCTGGGGGTACTGCTGGGGCGTAACGATCTGGGCGTGGAGCGCCGACAGCACCATCCGGTCCGAGAAGTAGTACTGGGCCACCAGCAGCACTGCCACCACCACCACGATGGTGACGATGCCGGTGTGGAGCAGCAGCAGCACTCCGACGAAAGCCAGGTAGACCACCGCCAGCAGGAAGAGGGTGAGGAACATCCGAGCCGTGAGCCCGACGTCGGTGCCCAATTTGCGTTGCATGCACCCTCTATATACCCGTTTCCTGGGGACCGACGCAGGAGGGCATCTTCGGGGCCGCCGCGCCGCCGGCGCTACGATGGGCCCGAGCAGTTCGCGGAGGTGGTTCAGCCGTTGTTTGTCGATGCCCTGGTCGCCGGCTTCATCCTCGCCGTGTTCGGCCTTGGGCTGCGGACCGGGGTGGGCCATCGCCTCACCCGCCTCGTCTCCCAACGGGTAGGGGCCCTGAGGAGCCGGACCGAGGACCCTCTCGGGGCCCTTGACCTTGCCTACCGCCGCCAGACCGAGGCCCTCCAGCAGGCACGGCGAGGCATCGCCGAGGTGGTGACCTCACACAAGCGGCTGGAACTTCAGGCCAATGGGTTCCGCGAGAGCCGGGTACGGCTCCGCGCTCAGGCCCGCCAGGCGCTTCTGTCCGGGCGCGAGGACCTGGCGCGAATCTCCCTGACCCGGGCCCAGGCCGCCACCGCCCAGCTGGCCTCCCTGGAGCCGCAGGTGGCTGAGCTCCGCGAGCAGGAAGCACGGCTGGAGCTGGCCGCCCAGCGCCTCAAGGCACGGGTGGAGGGGTTCCGAAGCCAGAAGGATGTGTTCCGGGCCCAGTACTCAGCCGCGCAAGCTTCCGCGCGCCTCGGGGAGTCGATTGCCGGCATCTCGCGCGAGATGGGGGACGTGGGCCGGATGCTGGAGGCGGCCAGGGAGCGCACACGGGAGATGCAGGCCCGGGCGGCGGCCATCGACGAGCTCGTGGCCACCTCTGACCTCGCTACCATTGGCCGAGGCGGAGACGAGACGAGCCGCCAGCCGAGAGCCACGATGGGAGGAGCGGTCGGCGAAGCCCAGCCCGAGACGCTGCGGCCCGAACCCCCGCCACATCCTGAAGGGGCCTCTCTGCTAAATTCCAGTTCCGCGTCCACGCCAGAGCCGTCTTCACAGCCAGAGGGAGGTTGAACCAAGTGCTCCACGTCATCGCTTTCATCGTCATCGGGGTGGTCATCGGGGCCCTCTACATTCGCCAGTCGCGGGGAGCCGCAGCGACCATCCGGGTCGTCGCCGGGTTGGCGGGGAGCCTCATCGGTGGCTTCGTCACCCTCGCGGTCCTGGGAAGCGGCCACACGTCCGGGAAATACGGCAGCAT
Organism: bacterium; assembly: GCA_021798435.1. GTDB lineage: Bacteria > Chloroflexota > Dormibacteria > Aeolococcales > Bog-877 > JAJYXT01. Next base: position 6,431 of record JAJZGN010000109.1, read on the forward strand.
CCTGGTGGCGATCGTGCTGGCGGTGATCCTCTCCGCCCTGGCCACTGCGGGCACCCGACCCCGCACGGCCTGATCGCGGATCCCCCTAGGGGATTCCCGAGAAGAACTCCTCGGCCCGGCGGCGGTCCTCGGCCATCTTCGCCACCAGCTCCGCGTCGGAGCGGAACGTCTCCTGGCCCCGCACTCGCTCCA
>JAJZGN010000110.1 GCA_021798435.1 bacterium
GCGAGCTGGAGGCGGCGGGCCACCAGTTCCGCGCCACCGGTAGCCGCCTGACCTTCGACGGCTTCACCAAGGTCGCGGCCTCCGAGGAGAGGGAGGACCAGCTCCTGCCTCGCCTCGTCGAGGGCGATCTCGCACGCCTTCTGGAACTCCTTCCGGAGCAGCACTTCAGTCAGCCTCCGCCTCGCTTCACCGAGGCGACTCTGGTCCGGGAGCTGGAGGAGCGCGGGATCGGGAGACCCAGCACTTACGCCCCCACGGTGGAGCTGGTCCAGACCCGAGGCTATGTCCGGCAGGCGGAGCGACGGCTGCATCCCACCCCCCTCGGGGTGGCTGTCAACGAGGCGCTCACCACCCAGTTCCCGGACGTCGTCGACCTGGGCTTCACAGCAGAGCTCGAACGGCGGCTGGATGCCATCGAGGCGGGAGACGAGGGCTGGATCCCGGTGGTGCGGTCGTGGTACGAGCCCTTCGCCAAGGTTCTGGAGAAGGCCCAGGAGGACATGCCTCGGGTCCGGGTGAAAGCGCCCCCCGCCGGCGGCGACTGCCCCCGTTGCGGAGCCGAGCTCGTGGTCCGCACGGGCCGCTTCGGCGAGTTCGTGGGCTGCAGCCGGTACCCCGAGTGCGACTACATCCAGGGTCGGGAGGAGCGGGCCGCTGCTGAGGAGGTGGGGGAGGCCTGCCCGGAGTGCGGCCGCCCGCTGGTGCGGCGCACCGGCCGCCGCGGACCCTTCGTGGGCTGCTCGGGGTATCCCAAATGCCGCTACATCCGTCCCGAGCCCGGGTCCAGCCGGCCGGCGCGGCCCGCGCCAGAACTCACCGGAGAGACCTGCCCAGAGTGCGGCCAGCCCCTGGTGCGCCGAAAGGGCCGGTTCGGTCCCTTCGTCTCCTGCTCCGGATACCCCAAGTGCCGATACCGGCCACCTCGGGAGGCGGCTGCCGCGCCGGTCGCCACCGCCAGTGGAGGGGACGGGCGCTGATCTGCTCGGCGGAGGCCCGCCGCCCGCGGCGGTAGACTTCAGACTTCGTGGGTTCTCATGAGGCATCCACCCCCCGGGCCACCACCATCGTGGCCGTCCAGCGGGGGTCGGAGATCGCCGTGGCCGGCGACGGGCAGGTGACCTTGGGCGACGTGGTGATGAAGCACCACGCCAGCAAGGTGCGCCGGCTGTTCCACGACCAGGTGGTGGTGGGGTTCGCCGGGTCGGTGTCCGACGCCTTCACCCTCTTCGACAAGTTCGAACGCCAGCTGGAGCAGCACCAGGGCAATCTGGTGCGCTCCGCCGTGGAGCTGGGCAAGGAGTGGCGCACCGACCGCTACTTGCGCCACCTCGACGCCATGCTCGTGGTGGCCGGGGAGGGGCAGCTGCTGCTTCTCAGCGGGGACGGCGACGTCATCGAGCCGGACGACGGGCTGGGGGCCATCGGCAGCGGCGGCCCGTACGCTCTGGCGGCTGCTCGAGCGCTGACCCAGCACACCGCGATGTCCGCCCGCGAGGTGGCCGTGGAGGCGCTCAGGATAGCGGCCTCGATGTGCGTCTACACCAATTCGGAGATCACGGTGGAAACTCTTCCGGGACCCGAGGAGGCCGCAGATGCCCGAGGGTGACCTCACCGCGGCCGAGGTGGTCAGCTCCCTCGACCGCTACGTCGTCGGCCAGCAGGATGCCAAACGAGCCATGGCGGTGGCGCTTCGCAACCGCATCCGGCGGATGCGAGTGGCCCCCGAGGCGCGGGGCGACATCATGCCCAGCAACATCCTGCTGATCGGGCCCACCGGGGTGGGCAAGACGGAGATCGCTCGCCGGCTGGCGCTGCTGACCAACTCCCCCTTCATCAAGGTGGAGGCCACCAAGTTCACCGAGGTGGGGTACGTGGGCCGGGACGTGGAGTCGATCATCCGCGACCTGCTGGAGCAGACCATCACCCAGCTCCAAAGCCAGCGAGTGGCCGAGGTTGAGGACGAGGCCAAGCACCGGGCCGAGGCCCGCATCGTCGACCGGCTGGTGGAGCAGGAGCGCGCCTCCCGGGAGGGCCCTGCTCCCGAGCCTGCCACCGCCCCGGCAGAAGGCGCGGAGAGAGCCGCCCCGGCGCCCGCCGACGAGCCCGACCGGCGCCTGGCCGTCCGGCGGGAGCGGACCCGTCGCCGACAGCTGGCGCGCAAGTTGGCCAACCGGCAGCTGGAAGACCGCCTCATCGAGATCGAGGTGGAGGAGTCGTACAGCGCCCCCGTCGAGGTCTTCTCAGGAACCGGTTACGAGGAGATCGGCTGGTCGCTCGCCGACTTCTTCAGCCAGATGGCGCCCCCCCGGCGCCGGATGCGCAGGATGAGCGTCGCTGATGCCCGGCACACCCTGACCCAGGAGGAGACCGAGCGGCTGGTGGACATGGACCGGGTTTACGACGATGCCGTCCGGTCGGTGGAGGAGAACGGGATCGTCTTCATCGACGAGGTCGACAAGATCGCCGGGGCGTATACCGAGAGCCACGGGCCGGACGTGAGCGGGGCCGGGGTGCAGCGCGACCTCCTGCCGATCATCGAGGGCTCCACGGTCAGCACCCGGTATGGGTCGGTCAGCACCGAGCACATCCTGTTCGTTGCCGCCGGCGCCTTCACCTCCGCCCGCCCTTCGGACCTGATCCCGGAGTTTCAGGGGCGGTTTCCGATCCGGGTGGAGCTGACCTCGCTGGGAGAGGCGGACCTGAGGCGGATCCTGGTCGAGCCCAGCAACTCGCTCACCGGCCAGTACCGGGCCCTGCTCGCCACTGAGGAGGTGGAGCTGGAGTTCACTCCCGAGGGCACGGCCGAGCTGGCCCGGCAGGCGTTCCTGGTCAACGAGCGGGACGAGAACATCGGCGCCCGGCGGCTCTTCACCGTCATGGAGCGGGTGCTCCAGGACGTCTCCTTCGCTGCCGAGCAATACCGCAGCCAGCGGGTGGTTGTGGACGCCGCCTTCGTGCACGAGCGGCTCGGGGACCTGGTCCGGGACCAGGACCTGCGCCGGTACGTGCTGTAGGGCCGGCGGGACCAAAAGCCGGTCCGCGTCCCCGGGGAGACCGCTGGTCGCCGGGCCGCCGTGACCGCCTCGTCCGGTGGTCGGTTCCGGGTTTTGGGCTACCATGGGCTGCGGAGATCAAATTCACATGCCCGCCGGACGGCCCCCGGGTTCCCCTGGGCCGGGTGCCGGTGGATGGTGGGCAGAGGTTCAACGCAACTGGAGGCGCACCATGCCCGTGGCCACGCTCACCGAACTCCTGCAAAACGGGGTCCACTTCGGTCACCAGACCAGCCGGTGGAATCCCAAGATGCGGCCGTACATATTCACCAGCCGCGGTGGCATTCACATCCTGGACGTGGCCCAGACCGTGGACCTGCTGGACGCCGCCTGCGCCTTCGCCCGGGACACCGTGGCCCAGGGGGGGCAGATCCTGTTCGTGGGCACCAAGAAGCAGGCCCGGGACACCATCGAGGCAGAGTGCCAGCGCTCTCACCAGCCCTACGTGATCAACCGCTGGATGGGGGGCATGCTGACCAACTTCGAAGTGGTGAAGCTTCAGCTACGGCGGCTCACTGAGCTCTCCGAGCGCCAGGAGCGGGACGGCTTCGCGGGGATGATCAAGAAGGAGCAGCGGCGCCGCGAGGATGAGCTGGAGCGCCTGCGGCGCAACTTCTCCGGGATCACCGGAATGAAGCGGCTTCCGGCGGCGCTTTTCGTGGTCGACCCCCACAAGGAGCGGCTCGCCGTCACCGAGGCCAACAAGCTCAAGATCCCGATCATCGCCATCACCGACAGCAACTGTGACCCCGACGAGATCAGCTACGTGATCCCCGGCAATGACGACGCCATCCGCAGCGTGCGTCTGATCGTAACTCGGCTCACCGAGGCGATCGTGGACGGGCTGGACCAGCGTCGGCAGATCGAGGTCGCCCAGGCCCAGGCCGCTGCGGAGCGGGCGGCCCAGCTCCGGGCCGCCGAGGAGCTGGCGGCCAGCGAGGCCAGCGCGGAGCCGGAGCATGAGGAGGTCGCGGAGTGAGCCAGGAGATCTCGGCAGAGCTTGTGCGCCAGCTGCGGCAGCAGACCGGGGCGGGGATCATGGACGTCAAGCGCGCCCTGGTGGACTCGGCTGGTGACTTCGACCGCGCCCGTGACCTCCTCCGCACCAAGGGGCTCGCCTCAGCGGAGAAGAAGGCCGAGCGGGAGACCCGCGAGGGGCTGGTGGACGCCTACATCCACCCGGGGGGGCGGCTGGGAGTTCTCCTCGAGGTCAACTGTGAGAGCGACTTCGTGGCCCGGACCGATGAGTTCAAGGCTCTGGTCCACGACCTGGCTCTACAGGTGGCGAGCCTCGGGCCGCGTTGGATCCGTCGCGAAGACATCCCCGTGGAAGAGGTGGAGCACGAGATGGAGATCTACCGCCAGCAGGCCGCGGCCGAGGGGCGGGACGCGGCCCGGGTGGACCAGATTGTCGAAGGGAAGCTGCGCAAGTGGTCCGAGTCGGTCTGCTTATATGAGCAGCCCTGGATTCGGGACGAGGCCGGCAAGAAGGCCCGTCGGGTGGAGGAGGTGATCAAGGAGACGATCGCCTCGACCGGAGAGAACATCTCGGTGGCCCGCTTCGCTCGCTTCCCACTGGGGGAGAGGGTCGAGGGAGCCCCAGGTGCTTGACGCGATGCCGCTCACCGGGGTGGCCGGCCAGGACCGGCAGCGTCCCCCTGCCCGATACCGGAGGGTGGTGATCAAGCTCAGTGGGGAGGCCCTGGTAGGGGACGGGGGTTATGGCATCGACCCCCTGGTCCTGGACACCGTGGCCCTTGAGCTGCAGGCCGCGCACCAGCTAGGGACCGAGATCGCGGTGATGATGGGGGGAGGCAATATCTTCCGCGGACTGGCCGGGGCGCGGCGGGGGATGAATCGGGTGACCGCGGACCTGATGGGGATGCTGGGCACCGTGATCAACGGACTCGCCCTCCGGGACGCCCTCGAGGCGCACGGCATGCCCACCCGGGTCCAGACCGCGATCGAGATGCATCAGGTTGCCGAGCCATACATCAGGGGGAGGGCCATCCGGCACCTGGAGAAGGGTAGGGTGGTCGTCTTCTGCGCCGGCTCCGGCAATCCCTTCTTCACCACGGACACCCCTGCCGCCCTGCGGGCCGCCGAGATCGGCGCGGATGTCCTCATCAAGGCCACCCGGGTCGACGGGGTCTACAGCGCCGATCCCACCAAGGACTCCAATGCCGAGCGGTTCGAGACCATCTCCTACCTGGATGTCCTGAATCGCGGGCTGCAGGTGATGGACAACACGGCGATCACCCTCTGCATGGACAACCGCCTCCCGCTTCTGGTCCTGGACCTGTTCACCCCTGGCAATCTGGCCCGGGCGGTGAGCGGCGAGCGGGTCGGGACCCTGGTAACCGACCAGGGTCAGAGAGGGTGAGCGCTGACCTCCTCCGCTCCGCCGAGGAGCGGATGGCCAAGAGCCTGGATGCCCTTCAGCGCGAACTGGCCTCGATCCGCACCGGGCGAGCCTCCCCGGCCCTGATCGAGCATGTCAAGGTCGACGCTTACGAGAGCCAGGTCCCGATCAACCAGGTGGCCAGCCTCTCGGCACCCGATCCGCACATGATCCTGGTCCAGCCCTGGGACCGGCACCTCATCTCGGCCATTGAGCGGGCGCTTCAGCGCAGCGAGCTGGGACTCAACCCGAGCAACGACGGTCAGGTGATCAGGGTACCGGTTCCCCCGCTCAACGAGGAGCGGCGCCGGGAGTTTGTGCGCCTCGTCAAGCAGCGCTCCGAGGAGGCCAAGGTCGCCATCCGCAACATCCGTCGGGACGACCTGGAGGGGCTGCGCAAGCTCGAGCACGACGGAGAGATCTCCGAGGACCAGGCCCAGCGTGCCCACAGCGACCTGCAGCGGATCACGGACCGCCATGTGGAGCGCGTGGAGGAGATCGCCAGGCGCAAGGAAGTCGAGCTGCTCGAGGTGTGAACGGGGAATCGGCCGGTGGCTGAGCGCGCGGCCTTGCCCGCCCACATCGGGATCATCATGGATGGCAACGGGCGCTGGGCCCGGCAGCGCGGTCAGCGGCGCACCGAGGGACACCGAGCGGGCATCCGGGCCATCCGGCGGGTGATGGAGGCGGCGGACCTGGCAGGGGTCCATCACCTGACGCTGTACGCGTTCTCGACCGAGAACTGGTCCCGGCCCCGGTACGAGGTGGCGACCCTCATGCGTCTCTTCGAACAGACCCTGCAGAAGGAGGTGGACGAGCTCCACCAGAACGGGGTGCGGATCCGGGTCATCGGCCGCCGCGAGCGGCTCTCGGCGCGGCTCTGCCGACTGGTCGAGGAGGCCGAGGCGCGCACCCGAGAGAACACGCGGGGGGCACTGACAGTAGCCATCAACTACGGGGGCAGGGCGGAGATCGTGGACGCCGTCCGCTCCTTGGCCCGCGCGGGGCAGGACCTCCGAGAGGCGGACGAGGAGACGCTCGCCGCTCACCTT
>JAJZGN010000111.1 GCA_021798435.1 bacterium
CTCCAGCGGCGGCGCGGTCATCACCGCCCTGGGAGATAGCACCGGTATCCCCGGGGGCTATGGGGCCACCAACCCAACCGCGGTCCGGCCGTCCGCTTCTGCAACCGGGACAGCTCGGCCGCCGCACCCCGGTCTCGCTGCCGCCGCCAGTCCGGCGATCAGGCAGCGGCACAGCCCCTCGCGGCGCAGCACCTGGCCCTGGTTGGCCTTGTCCGGAGTCTCGTGCTCCAGCTGCCCAGGGGCGTCGACTTCGACGGGGGTGGTGACCGTGTACGGCTACCTCCTTCCGACCGTGTGCAATCGGCTCGTCAGGTTGAGCCCCTGGGTCGCACCATGTTGACCCTGGGCGGTGCCCGTGGTTAGATTCTTCAGTGGAAACGGATTCGGAGCAATCCGAAGCTGGTGGTCGCTCCATCCGTTTCCCCCACGCCGCCAGGTCGCCGCTGGCAGTCATCTTTGGAGCAGCGATCTTGTTAGCCACGCTGATGGCTGCAGGTTGTGCAGCCACCCCGGTGCGGCCAAGGGAACCGCGGATACCGCCCTTACAAACGCCGTCTCCGACGACCATCCCCGCAGGTGACGGGGCGGTGCGCGGTGGCATCGACTTCTGCGCCGGGGTCTTCCCGAAGGCATATCCACGGTTTGTGGCCGGCACGGTGAAGGTGTTTCGCGGCACCCTGAAGTCCGAGCCGGCGTCCCCGTCCAACGGCGTGCAGTACGTGCTTCCTGGCGTGGCGGTGGCCCAAGCCAAGGTGGGGGTCAACCAGGAGTTCCAGTTCATTCTTCCACCCGGCGACTACGTCTTGGATGTGGGCCCCCCTTGGAGCGCGGTCGAAGTGGTAGTTCGGCCAGGCGCGACCTCCGTGAAGGACATCCCTGGCGGCTGCCTGTGAGGAAGAGGTCCGGTCAGACTCCTGCCTGCGCCGTGTCCAGCCGACGTCGGACGGTCCGATTGTCCCCCCGGTGAAGTGGCGGGTCGCCGAGCGCCATGCTCAGAGCGCCAATCGTCACTCGCTCCGCCGACTCCTCGAGGATCCCGCGCCATGCCTCGGGGGCGGCCGACCCCGTTCGCAAGCGCCGGTGCCTCAGCCGGCCCGCACCACCAGCGCCGGGCAACTGCCCGTGAGCCGCTCTTGAAAGTTGGCCACTATGCAGGCGAACCCCTGAACTTCTATCGTGGCCGCCCCGCGGCTCACTGCCCTGAAATAGATCTCCCCATTTCTCACCCCACGACGCGCGACCACAGATGGCCTGGAAGACGCCGCGCCCGGGGTCCCGGTCGGACACTCACCCGGCATACAGCCCAAGGCGAACGTGGAGCCCTGCGGAATCGTGATGACCGGCAAGGGGTTGCCATCCGCTGGCGAGTAGAGCTCGCCCATGCAGTTCCCCAGCCTGAACGCGGGACCAGCTTGGGTCCGCGCCCAGAGTGGTGTTACACAAAACGAGAACGCGAATGTGGGCCTCGGAATCGCGTGAGGAGGGAATGGGCTGGTGATCCAAGACGCCATCAGGGCAGCCATCAACAGGAGCACAATTGCCGATGCGGTCACGATGCAGCGTCCTGGCGAGGGCGGTCGCAGCGCCTTCGGCAAATGCCAACGCCCATACACGATCGAACCATAAGCCCGTGGAGGCGAGGGCTGAGGCGCTGGGGCTTTGTCAATTCGGCACCGGGTGGCGAGACGCGCCCCCGGCTGCCCAGGCCGAGCGGCAGGTTCGTGGTCGACAGCCACGGTGACGTGCCGCTGGCCCCTCTTCCATCCGATTCCTTCGATCCCGACCGCCCAATCCCGGTCGTTGACCTGCAGGGACCCGCGGGAGCGCGGAAGGTGCGTCTCGCGTCCACCCGCCCAGCTCACCCCCGACCAGGACCGTAGGGAGTGAAAAGCGCCTATGATCCCGGCGACAGAAGGACCGCTGGTTCTCGGAGGAGGCGAAGATGTCCCAAGAAAGCACCCGAAGAGTGGTGGAGGCATACCTCGGTGACCACGGGGTCGAGGCCCTCGCCGAGGACGTGGTGTTCACGGTCATGGGCTCTGGCCAGGTGGCACGCGGGAAGGAGGAGGTCGCTGCCCTCCTCGACTACTTCTACCACCGGGCCTTCGAGGCCACCGCCCGCGGCCGGAGCCTGGTGGTGGGTGAGTCCCAGGCCGTCTTCGAGGGAGATTTCGAAGGGCGGCACGTGGGCGAGTTCGCGGGCATCCCCGCCACCATGAAGACCGTGAGAGTGCCGCTCTGCGTCGTCTACGACATTGCCGGCGACCGGATCACGGCGGCGCGGATCTACTTCGAGATGGACGCGCTCCGGGATCAACTCGGCCGCTGAGCGCCCGCCCCGGCTAGGTCGGCAGCGGCTCGAAGCGGGCCTGGAAGAAGCGCAGGTACCGCGGCTCGTGGGTCATCCTGAGGCCGCGCGCCGAACTCGCGGCACCGTAGACAGCCTCCACCGACTCCGCCACCACATCCATGTGGGCCTGGGTGTACACCCGGCGGGGGATTGTGAGCCGGGTCAGTTCCAGCTTGGGCCGGCGGTGGTCACCGGTCTTCGGGTCCCGCCCCGCGGACACGATCCCCCGCTCCATGCTCCGGATACCGGAGTCGAGGTAGAGCTCCGCCGCCAACGTCTGGGCCGGGAAGGCGTCCTGGGGGAGGTGCGAGTAGAAGCGCTTGGCATCGAGGAAGATGCCGTGGCCCCCCACGGGATGGACGAAGGGGATCCCGGCTCCGTCCAGCAGTTCGCCCAGGTAGCGGACCTGCCCGACCCGGGCCCGGATGTGCTCCTCCTGGACCGACTCCCGGATGCCAACGGCGATGGCGGCCATGTCGCGACCGGCCAGGCCGCCGTAGGTGTGCAGGCCCTCGAAGACGATCACCAGGTTGCGGATCTCGTCGAAGAGCTGTTCGTCGTTCACCGCCAGCCAGCCCCCGATATTGACCAGGGCGTCCTTCTTGGCCGACATCCAGGCCCCGTCGACCAGGGAGCAGAACTCGCGCACGATCGTCCCGATGGTGCGGTCCGCGTAGCCGGGCTCCCTCTCCTGGATGAAGAGCGCGTTCTCCACCAGCCGGGTGGCGTCCAGATAGATCGGGACCCCGTGCCGCTGGCAGAGATCGCGGACCTCCCGCAGATTGGCGATCGAGACCGGCTGCCCTCCGGCCATGTTCACGGTCGCCGCGAGGCTGAGGAACGCGACCTCCGATCCTCCCCGGCGGCCGATCACCTCCGCCAGCTTCTCCAGGTCGACGTTGCCCTTGAAGGGGTGGAGGCTCTCCGGGTCGTGAGCCTCGTCGATGATCACGTCGACGAAGATCCCCCCGGCGCGCTCCTCGTGGTCGCGCGTGGTGGTGAAATACATGTTTCCGGGCACGAACTGGCCCCGCCGGATGGCGCACTGGCTGAGGAGGTGCTCGGCCCCCCGCCCCTGGTGGGTGGGCACGACATGGGGAAACCCGTAGGTCTCACGGATGGCGTCCTCGAACTCGTAGAAGTTGCGCGAGCCCGCGTACGCCTCGTCCCCCAGCATGATGGCCGCCCACTGTCGGTCGCTCATGGCGTTGGTGCCGGAGTCGGTGAGGAGGTCGATGTAGACGTCCTCAGAGCGCAGCAGGAAGGTGTTGTAGCCCGCCTCCTCCAGGGCCGACTGGCGATGCTCCCGAGTGGAGATGCTCAGCGGCTCGACCATCTTGATCTTCCAGGGCTCCGCCCAGGAGCGGCGCCGCAGCTGCTGTCCGGTGGTGGCGGGGAGGTGGGAGGTGCTCATGCTGGCATGCTATCAGACCGGATTCTGGTATCTTTCCTTACCAGTTCGGTATCATTTTGAGCCCGGGAACGGGTACCCTCGTGGCGATGAAATCCTTCGCCATCGGACCGGTTCGCACCCGCCGCAGTTTCGAGGAGGCGGTTTCACAGATCGCCGAGGCGATCCGGGCCGGAGACTTTGGTGTCGGCGATCGTCTCCCCTCCGAGAGGGTCCTGGCGACCACCATGGAGATCTCGCGGCCCACCTTGAGAGAGGCGCTGCGGGTGCTTCGCGAGGCCGGGGTGCTCGCCCCCCGAGACGGGGCGCTCACCGTGGTGTCGGAGAAGATTCCAGTTGGGGTCCTGGAGCAGCGTTCCGAACTTCGCATCGGGGAGGTGGCCCAGGTGTTGGAGGCGAGGCGGCTGCTGGAGCCCCGAGTGGCCCAGCTGGCCGGGATGTACGCCACCGAGCAGGACCTGGAGGACCTGGGCGAGATACTTGACCGCCAGCGGGCCGCCGCCGGCGACCGGGACCGGGTAAGGCTCCTGGACACCAGGTTCCACCTGGCGATCGCCCGGGCCACCCGCAACCACGTGGTCGTGGACCTCACGCGCTCCCTCCTCCGCCGGGTCGAGATCGCGCGGGACATGGCGCTGCGGACCCCGGTCGAGCCTCGAAGGGTGATCGAGATGCACGAGCGCACCCTCCGGGCCATCGCCGCCGGTGACCCGCATGAGATCGATGCGGCGATGGACGAGCACCTCGCCTATCTGGAGGTGATCTGGGAGCGCGAGTCCGGCCGGCCCCGGCTGCGCCGTCCGCCGGAGTTCCTCATCTCCAAGGTGGCGGCAGACCCTGGCTGACGGGCCCTCCTGGTCAGGAGTCGAAGCCGATACCGAGCCGGTCGAGGGCGCCGAGGAGCACTCCCCGCCGCCCGGTGCGGTCGGCGGCGGACATCGCCCCCTGGACCGCTGCCAGGGCCGGCCAGCGCAACGGTTCAGGGGGGAATGGGAAGGGTGGTTGGCGGACCAGGCGCAACCGCAGGAGGGGGGATGCGGGCTCCAGAAGGCGGGCTGCCAGCACCCCGCCGGCGAATCGGGTAGCCGCCACCCCGAGGCCGGTGTACCCCAGCGCATACAGCACCCGCCCGCCCAGCGCCGACCCGAAGGTACAGGTGAAGCGGGTGGTGGAGGCGATGGCGCCTCCCCAGCGGTGGGTGAAGGCCAGGTCCCCCAGGGCTGGAAACATTTCCCGGAACTGCGCTAGCAGGCGTAGGTAGGTCTTCGGGCGGTGGTCGAACTGCGGCCCGACCGCCCCCCCGAAGTGGTAGATGGCGTCGTAGCCGCCCCAGAGGATCCGGTCGTCCGCGGTGAGGCGGAAGTAGTGGAAGTGATTGCTGTGCTCGGAGGCCCCCTCCCTTCCCGCCCATCCGATCCGCTCCATCTGCCCCCGATCTAGCGGTTCGGACACCAGGACGTAGTCGTAGACGGGCACGAACCGCGTGCGCAGCCGCGCGAGCAGGTGGCCGCTGTAGGCGTTGGTCGCCAGGACCGCACGTTGGGAGGTGGCCACACCCCCCTGGGCCACTACCTCCACCCCCCCAGCAACGGGTCTCAGCTGCCGGACCGGGGTGTGCTCCCAAATCCGCACACCGAGCCCCTCCGCCACCCGGCGGAGCCCGCGCGCCAGCCGGGCGGGGTTGAGCAGGACCGGCACGGGGTCGTACAGAGCCGCCAGCACCCGGGGTGAGTTGAGCCGTGAGCGAGCCGCGTCTCCCTCCAGCAGCTGTAGCTCCGGCCTCCTCGGTGAGCGCTCCAGTAGTTCGGCTCGCAGCTCCTCCACCTGCCACGGGGTGCTGGCCAGCTCCAGGACCCCGGAGCGCTCGAGGTCACAGGGGATTCGGTGGCGCTGCACGAAGTCGAGCAGGCCTTCGAAGTTCTGCCTACCGAGCCGCTCCAACTCTTCGATCTCGTCCGGGAAGTGACGGACCCCGTTGGGGTAGCCATGAGTGAGGCTGGGCTCGCAGAACCCGCCGTTGCGCCCGCTCGCGCCATAGCCCACCACCGCCTGCTCCAGCAAGCAGACCTCCAGCCGCGGATCTCGCTGCTTCAGCTCGATGGCGGTCCAAAGGCCGGTGAAGCCGCCCCCCACCACCGCGACATCGGCCCGGACCCGGCCCCTGAGAGACTGGGCGGGGAGGTAGTCGTCCTGGCTGAGCCAGAAGCTCGGTCCCCGGTCGCCTTCCCAACCTCGGTCCGCCATCTCCCCTCCCTGCGGTCAGCGTCCCAGGGTACTTGGGAGGGGACGGCGAGTGCCCGGCTCAGGTGCTCTGGGGCGCTGGTTCAGCGCCACGGGCCCGCGGTAGGCGGGCCGTGACGGTGGTTCCCTGCCCCTTTCCCCCTCTGATCTCCAACCGTCCACCCCGGAACGCGGCGCGCTCCTCCATGCCCAGGATCCCCATGCCGTAGGTCGCCGCCTTGGGGTCGAAGCCCTGGCCGTTGTCGCGGACCCGCACCAGGGCCGAACCTGACAGCACCTCGACACTCACGTCCGCGGTGCGGGCCCGGGCGTGCCTCTCCACGTTGTTGAGCGCCTCCTGGACGATGCGGAAGACGGTCGTGCTCAGCTCTGCGTCGAGCTCCTCGATGGGTCCCCGCAGGTCGAGGCGGGACTCCACCCCTGAGCGTAAGGAGAACTCCTGGGCCAGCTGGCGCAGGGCCGGCCCGAGGCCGA